>JBATMT010000507.1:0-2328 GCA_049289975.1 Paracoccaceae bacterium
GATCAGAGCCAACGGCGGGCGCGGCCCATGCGATCAGCGGGGCGGGGGGGCAGATCAGAATTTCGCAGACTGCTCCCGAATGTGCGGCGCGCAGGGCTGTCAGTTCGGACAGGCTGGCGCGCGTTCCATTCATTTTCCAGTTTCCGGCAGCCAATTTGCGCGGCATTCGACGCCCCCGTTTGGTAGTTACCGGGCGAGACTAGTCGAACTTTCCGAGAAGGAAAACCGCATGATTGCTTTGGCTGGCGCTATTGTTCAGAGGCGGGGCGCGTCTTGTGGCACGTCTTTGAACTTGATCGACTCGCCACACCCACAGGCTTCGGAAACGTTGGGGTTATTGAACTTGAAGCCGGCTTCGAGAAGCGTGGTTTCATAGTCGATCTCGGTGCCGAACAGGAACATCTGCGCCATCGGAGCGATCATGACGCGTGCACCATCCTGTTCGACGACCTCGTCGAGCGGACCCGGGGCGTCGGCGAACTCCATGGTGTATTCCATGCCTGCACATCCACCCTTCTTTACGCCGACTTTCAGGCCAAAGGAGCCATCCTTGGCCATCAGGCGGGCGATTTGGCTGACTGCACGAGGGGTCAGTGTGACGGGAGCTTTGCCGGGTATGCCAAACATGGATGTGTTCCTTTTCCCGACTAATTTAGTGCGAAAGGTCCGGGATTCCAAGCGGTGTCATTAAACTCAATAGCGCGACTGTTCCCGTCGAGGTGACTATGGCCCAGCCAAATGATGCAAGTGTGCCGATTATCACATATTCGCTCAGCGCACGGTCGTCGCCGACGGAGCCAAACCGTAACACTGATTTGGCGGCGATGAGAAAGCCGATGCCTGCAGCGAGATCGCTAAGGATCAGCAGAAAGATCAGGCCGCGCTCCAGATGGCCGATGGCGCGGCCTCCATTCGGCAAGCCATGAGGAGAGGCCTCGGACCAGGGCTCCATCAAGATGCCAACGGCAAAGCCACCAGCGCGTGTAGCGATGATCAGGCCCGAGACGACGGTCATCATGGCAGGGAGTTGGGTGAGGGTGTGATAGTGACCCGCCGCCCAGATATCAGGGACGAGCCAAGCAAATGCCATGAGGCTTGCGAGATGCAATGCCTGATCTGTCAGGAAAAGCGCCAGTCCGTGACGACCGGGCAGGGCGCGGGTGGCAAGCAGTTTACCGAGGTCGATTGCCATGTGGGCCGCGGCAAGGCCAAGCAACACCGGGTTGGCCGAACCCGTCGCCAGCGCAGCCGTCAGCAAGACAGTGCTGATATGGATCAGCATGGCTAGTGGTTTGGCCTTGTTCGCCGCGACCCAGCGGGATTGCAGCACGAAATCAGCCAGCGCATGGGCAAAGAGGAGTGCCGCGAATGTTTCAATCATGTGCGCTCTCCCATGTTGGCAAAGCTTGTTTCCCACTGAATGACGGCTTTTCCAATGGCCTGATATCCCGCGCCGGTCAGTCGGTAATGAACCGCTTGCGGGGTAAGCTTCAGTCGCGCGGCGATGGAGGCGAGCGTTTGCACATCGGGCGCGAGGTAAAGTGCCATTGCTTCGGCCTGTTCGCGGCTCCAGCGACTGGTGCGTTCGTCCACAAGTGCGATGATCGCCTGATGCAAGGAGATGGGTCCGGTTCCGCCCAGCGCCAGTCGTTCGCCGCGACTCAGACTGTCGAGCGCGTGCCCGGAATCTTCGAACGGCTGCCCGTGTGCCTCGGCCAGAGGGCCGCCGCCGCTGATCTCTCCAATTCCGATTGCGATGCGTGTGGCGAGACCGACATCTGCAGCGCGGAGGCGAGCGATTGCAAACAGGCTGGCACGAAGTGCGCGGCCTTGCGGTGTTACGGCGGCCTGCCAGCCGTCGCCCCGATAGCGGGCAAAGCGTGATGGAGTGCCGCCGGGCCAGCTGTCCATTTCGGCGAAGGCATCGGCAAGCGCTGACATCGTTGCTTCAATCGCTGCCGCCCCCGCCTTGGTAGAACCTATGAGGTCGCCGGTGAGAATTGCGCCTGTGATTGGTTTCGTACTTGCCATGGTCAAGGCCTTTGGCTTGATGTCCTGAAATCAAGCCATAAGACTTAAAAGTTATAAAATCAAGTTTTATTGCTTGATTACATGAAGCCGAGTTCAAGACGCGCTTCGTCGGACATCATGTCCATGCCCCACTGCGGCTCAAAGGTCATGCTGACCTCAACGTCTTTCACGCCGTCTAGCGGTTCGACCGCGCTCGCGACCCAGCCGGGCATCTCACCTGCGACGGGACAACCTGGTGCAGTCAGGGTCATGGTGATCTGGACCGAATTTTCCGGAGAAATCTCAATCGTGTAGACC
>JBATMT010000508.1:0-1746 GCA_049289975.1 Paracoccaceae bacterium
AGCCTCGTGCACCTCGCGCCGAGGGGTCATCCTACGACCGCAAGCCTCGCGCCGCAGAAGGCGGTGCCGGGGCTGACCGCAAACCGCATACGCCTTACGGCGGCGGCAAGCCCTCGGACAGAGGTCCGCGTCCGGCCGGTGGGACCGACAGTGGTGACCGCAAGCCTTATTCGCCGCGCCCGAAAAGCGACGGGCCTTCGGGCAAGCCGCGTGGCCCGCGTCCGGGAGGCCCCAAGGGACCGGGCCGCAAGTAAGCCCGACCAACCTTGTCGCCCGGTTCGACCGGATCGGGAGAAAAGCCGTTGATTTCCCCGCGAAATGCCCTTGGCCTTGATCGGGCCCCGTGCGAATGTCTGATGTGTGGTGTCGGGGGCGATTTTGCGCAGTCTTGCGAATTCCTTATGCATTTCCGAGATGAGTAACGGTATCCGACCGGCGCAATTGCTGCGCGGTGTTGCAGCCTGCTTCATCACGCTCGGTGGTCTCGCCGCCTGTGTTCCGATGACCACTCCAGTGCCGCCGCCAGCCGCGCCAGACACCAGCGCCGCAGCTCCTGCCCGACCAGATCCCGAAACACTCAAGGCGACTGACTACTATCGTCGGGTTCAAGGGTTTTATCTCTCGCAGGGTGGCATGAGAACCGATAGCGGCGCGCGCGACGCACCGTTTGATGCGCGCGATCTGGCCGAGAATTTCCTCAAGATCGCCTTCTACGACGAGTTTTCCGATCAGGGCGGCAGGCTGGTAGAGGGCGGACTGCAACAGGCTCTGCACCGCTGGCAGGGACCGGTGCGGGTGGCTCTTACGTTCAGCCCCAGTGTTCAGGCCGACCGGCAGGCGCGCATCACGGCAGAAACGTCGGCCTATCTGGCACGGTTGTCGCGGCTGACGGGGCTGCCGATCAGTCTTGGGTCAGACGCACCCAACTTCAGTGTCATGGTCCTGTCCCCACCCGACAAACGCGCGGCGGCACCTGCGATCCGTGCCTTTGCGCCCGGCACCTCGGAACCGGCCCTTCGCTCGGTTCTTTACATGAGGCCAGACATATACTGTACGGCCTTCAGTTATTCGACCGGCAAGAGCCCGGTCTATGACAAGTCGCTGGCCGTGATCCGCAGCGAACTGCCCGACCTGATGACCAAGGCCTGCCTGCACGAGGAAATCGCCCAAGGGCTTGGTCTTGTGAACGACAGCCCAAAGGCGCGGCCGTCGATCTTCAATGACAATGAGGAATTTGCTCTGCTGACGCCGCAAGATGAACTGATGCTGCGTATTCTGTATGATCGTCGCCTGCACCCCGGCATGAGCATGGCCGCTGCACGCCCGATCGTCGAAACCATTGCCGCCGAGCTTGTGCCCGGCGAAAGTTGACTTGGATCCATCCGTCCCACAGGGAGAAGCACATGGGTATTCTTGATTTTCTGACTGGCGAATTCATCGACGTCATCGCCTGGACCGACGACACGCGCGACACGATGGTCTGGCGGTTCGAGCGGTTCGACATGCCATCAAGTACGGCGCCAAACTGACCGTCCGCGAGGGGCAGGCAGCGGTGTTCGTCCACGAAGGCATCATCGCCGATGTGTTCAAGACAGGTCTATACCAGCTTGAAACCAACAACATGCCGATCCTGACAACGCTCCAGCATTGGGACCACGGCTTCCATTCGCCGTTCAAATCGGAAATCTACTTCGTCAACACCACCCGCTTCACCGACCAGAAGTGGGGCACCAAGAACCCGATCAT
>JBATMT010000509.1:0-1616 GCA_049289975.1 Paracoccaceae bacterium
CCCCAGACCCGCGCCACCTTCACCGCTTTTGGCATGACCAAACGCTCGGGCCGCTCCGCCGCCAACGACGACGTACTGGCCGCCGTCCTCAACGCCGGAACCCCCGCCGTCTGTCTCGTCGGCAAGACCCACGACTTCCACGTCAAGACCGCGCTTGGCGTCCCTCTTGACGAGAACGTCGAAAACATCCGCGCGTCCATCGCCCATGTCGTGGCTCAGGGCCGCGAGGCCCTGTTCGACGCCGAACATTTCTTCGACGGCTACAAGTCCAACCCCGCCTACGCCTTGTCCTGCCTGAAAGCCGCCGCCGATGCAGGTGCCCGCTGGATCGTCCTGTGCGACACCAACGGCGGCACCTTGCCCGCCGACGTGGGTCGCATCACCGCCGCAGTCGTCGCCGCCGGCATCCCCGGCAACCGGCTCGGTATCCACACCCACAACGACACGGAAAACGCCGTCTCCTGTTCGCTCGCTGCCGTCGATGCTGGCGCCCGCCAGATTCAGGGCACGCTCAACGGCCTCGGCGAGCGCTGCGGCAACGCCAACCTGACGGCCTTGATCCCGACGCTGCTGTTGAAGGAACCATACGCCAGTCGCTTCGACACCCACATCTCGCTTACTGCGCTGAAAACCCTGACCAGGACCAGCCGCATGCTCGACGACATCCTCAATCGCGTCCCGCTACGATCGGCCGCCTATGTCGGTGCCTCGGCTTTCGCCCACAAGGCGGGTTTGCACGCCAGCGCCATCCTCAAAGACCCCACAACGTACGAACACGTTGCCCCCGATCTCGTCGGCAACGAGCGGGTGATCCCGATGTCGAACCAGGCCGGACAATCCAACCTGCGTGCACGTCTGGTCGCCGCGGGGATCGAGGTCGATCCGGCAGATCCCGCACTTGGCCGGATACTCGACCAGATCAAGGCGCGCGAAGACGAGGGATACGCCTATGACGGCGCCCAAGCCTCGTTCGAGCTCCTCGCGCGCCGCGAACTCGGCCTGCTGCCCGACTATTTTGAAGTGAAGCGCTACCGCGTGACCGTCGAGCGCCGGAAAAACAAGTACAACCGGATGGTCACGCTTTCAGAGGCGGTGGTGGTGGTCAAGATCGGCGGCGAAAAGATGTTGTCTGTTTCCGAAAGCATGGACGAGACTGGTTCAGATCGCGGCCCGGTCAACGCGCTGTCGAAGGCTCTGGCCAAGGACCTTGGTCCCTACCAGCACTATATCAACGATTTGAAGCTCGTAGATTTCAAGGTGCGGATCACTCAGGGTGGAACCGAGGCTGTGACACGCGTCATCATAGACAGCGAGGACGGCGCTGGTCATCGCTGGTCGACCGTCGGTGTCAGCCCGAACATAGTCGACGCCAGCTTCGAGGCGCTGCTCGACTCGATCACCTGGAAACTAGTCCGCGACGGCGCCCAACCCGCATGACACTTCCACCCGCGCTTGCCGCCTGTGCGGCCATCGTCGAGAAGGGCGACCCGGACAGGTTCGCCGCAACGATGGCTGCACCGCCCGACCTGCGTCTGATACTGTGGCCCCTCTATGCCTTCAATCTTGAAGTCGCTCGCGCGCCTTGATCTGGTCGAGTATCCGGCCAAGTGCGGGAT
>JBATMT010000510.1:0-6154 GCA_049289975.1 Paracoccaceae bacterium
GGGCAGGGTGATCTTCCGCACCGACGCCGAGCAGGGCGACATGTTCGACGCGCTCGGCCAGCGCCTCCGCCGCCTGATCGGCGCGGATTTCTCGGACAATGCCTTGCGCATAGATGCGGAACGCGAAGGCATCCGTCTGACGGGCTATGCCGCGCTCCCTACCTATTCGCGTGGTGCCGCGGTCGAGCAGTATCTTTTCGTCAATGGCCGCCCGGTGCGTGACAAGCTGCTGCTGGGGTCACTCCGCGCCGCCTATCAAGACGTTCTGTCGCGCGACCGTCACCCTGCCGCCGTCCTGTTCCTGTCTGTCGATCCCGAGCGTGTCGACGTGAACGTCCACCCCGCCAAGGCCGAAGTGCGCTTCCGCGAACCTGGCATTGCCCGTGGCCTGATCGTTTCCGCGCTCCGTCACGCACTGGCCGAAGCGGGCCACCGCGCCTCATCAACCGTCGCCGGGTTGACGCTGGGCGCCATGCGCTCCGAAATGAATGTCACAGCGCAAGGCCCGCGCACCTATCAGATGGACCGCCCCAGCCAAGCGTCGCTGTCGCGCGCTTTCGCTTTTCAGGCACCGCTAGCCCCCGAATTCGCCGAAGCCACGGCCCGATTCGAACCAGCTGAACCCGCCGCCGTTGGGCCACAAGCCTTCCCGCTCGGCGCCGCCCGCGCGCAGGTCCACGAGAACTACATCATCGCCCAGACCGTCACCGGCATGGTCATTGTCGACCAGCACGCCGCCCACGAACGGCTTGTCTACGAACGGCTCAAGGCCCAGCGCGCCGCCACCGGCATCGCCGCACAGGCGCTCCTCATCCCCGAAATCGTCGACCTTTCCGCCCACGACGCCGCCACCCTTCTGGACCATGCCCCTGATCTCGAACGCCTCGGCCTGTCCATCGAACCCTTCGGCGGAACCGCCGTCGCCGTGCGCGCCACGCCCGCTATCCTTGGCCCGGTCAACGCCGCCGCCCTCCTGCGCGATATCCTCGACGAGCTTGCCGATCAGGGCCAAAGCCTGCGCCTGTCGTCCGCCATCGACGCCATCCTCAGCCGCATGGCCTGCCACGGCTCGGTCCGGTCGGGTCGCCAGATGCGTGTCGAAGAAATGAACGCCCTCCTGCGCGAGATGGAGGCGACACCGTTTTCAGGCCAGTGCAACCACGGCCGCCCAACCTATGTCGAACTGCGCCTGTCCGACATCGAACGGCTTTTCGGACGCACATGATCACTCTCAACGGCCAGACTTATGCCTTCTCCGACCCGGTCGTGCTTGCAGCACTTGGCGCCGGGGCGCTGATCCTGCTGCTCTTCGTCCTTATCATCCTCACGCTCCGCTCCTCCGGCCACTCTGCCCGCATGGCAGAGCCGCTGATGATGCAGATGGGTGCGCTTGGCGGCCGGGTTCAGGCCCTGTCGGATGGCCAGCAGCAACTCTCTGGCGGTCTCCACCATGTCTCAGAGGCCTCCGCTGCCGCGCAGGCGAAACTCCTGCAACTGATGGAAGCCCGCCTTGCCGAAGTCTCGCGCGGCATGACCGACACGCTGCACGGCACCGCCACGCGCACCGCCCGCTCGCTGGGCGAACTGCAACAGCGGCTCGAAACCATCGACAAGGCACAGGCCAATATCGAGAAGCTCTCGGGCAATGTGCTTGGCCTGCAAGACATCCTGTCCAACAAGCAGACCCGGGGCGCCTTCGGGGAAATCCAGCTCAACGACATCGTTCACAAGGCGCTGCCGTCCGACAGTTACACGATGCAGGCCACCCTTTCGAACGGCAAGCGCGCTGACTGTCTGATTCACCTGCCGAATCCACCCGGCCCCATCGTCATCGATTCGAAATTCCCGCTTGAGGCGTACGAGGCGCTCCGCCGCGCCACCAACAACTCCGAAGTCATCGAGGCGCAGCGCATGATGCGTATCACCGTGCGCAACCACATCAAGGCCATCGCTGACCGCTACATCATCGAGGGCGAAACAGCCGACGGCGCGCTGATGTTCCTGCCGTCCGAGGCGGTCTATGCGGAACTTCACGCCAACTTCCCCGAACTGGTGCGCGACGGATTCGCCGCCAAGGTCTGGATCGTGTCGCCCACCACCTGTATGGCCACGCTCCACACCATGCGCGCCGTGCTGAAAGACGCCCGCATGCGCGAACAGGCCGGCGCGATCCGCAAGGAACTGGCGCTTCTTTACGGCGATGTCGAGCGACTGGGCGAGCGGGTAGGCAACCTTGACCGGCACTTTGGGCAGGCTGCCAAAGATCTGGAAGACATCAAGATTTCGTCGGAAAAGGCCGGGCGGCGCGCCAAGCGGCTCGACAACTTCGATTTCGAGGAACTGGCGCAGGAAACCCCCGCAGCCAACGTGGTGCCGCTGACCAAGCCCTGAGCGACATGCGCGCCCGACTGTCATGTCCTCGAAAGCGGTATCTCCACCTCGCTGTCACTCCCGCTTCACTGTCATCCCCGCGAATGCGGGGAACAGTCCAAACAATCCGCGCCAGATCAGGCAGACGCGTCCGGCGGCTGTGCCCCACCGCACTCTCCTCCCGCCATTTCCGCAACACCTTCTCCCATCGCGTAACCTGACACCCCCGACAGGAGTACGCCCATGCCCGACCAGAATGTTGAAATCCCCATCGACCAGATCGACGACAAGGCGCTCGAACGCGACCGCACAACCAACGACTCCGCCCAGTTCGACGAGCTGTGGTTCTCGATCCTGAAATTCGGTCTGCGTCAGCCGATCGAGGTCTATACATACGCCACGCCAATTGATGTCCCCTATGCCCTCATCTCTGGCGCCCGCCGCTTGGCGGCCTTCCGACATTTGCACCAGACAATGGGCCTGCCAAAGTTTGCAGCAATCCCGGCCTTCATCCGTGAACCGGCAAGCCGTGCTGCCGCGATGGTCGCAATGGTGCAGGAGAACGACATTCGCGCGGAGCTCTCCCCGTGGGAGCGTGCCCGCATCGCCGTAATCGCGCGTGACCACAACTATTACCCAACGATTGATGCAGCCATTGAAGCGCTCTATCCAAATTCGTCGCGCCAGAAACACCAACGACTTCGTTCTGCGGCAGCCGTTGTCGAAGAATTCGCGGGCCTCATAAATGAACCCTCGACACTTAGCGAACGAAGGATGGAACGTCTGGCAATGGCGCTTCGCGCTGGGTTCGGAGATCTGATCTGTCATATTCTGAAAGAAAACCGGGGTCAGAAAACCGAAGCGCAATGGTCGGCTATCGCTCCCACATTAAAGGAAGCGGAAGATCCCGAGCCAGAGATCCCCGCGACGGCGACTTCTGCTGCGCGCCCGAGGAGATTGCTCGTTCTGCGCCAGGGCCTGACCATTCGTCGCGAATATACGCCAGACGGGTGGATGATGCGATTCTCGGGGCCAGAGGCAAAGCGCGGTGGGCTGATGGACGACGTTATGGATTTGATTGAATACAATTGTCAGAAGCATTGAGGGCGCAAAGAGGGCCTGTCTTCTGGTTAAAATTTCCCTAATGAAATTTCTTAAGTATCTGAAAAATATACAAATTACATTTTGTCCGCACGCGGACAACTGCGGGCAGCGTGCTGTTGAATGCTGTGGGCTGCCCGAAAATTCTCCAAAAAAACTTAAGGCCGCCGAGGTTTCCCAGGGCGGCCTTGAAATCCGAAAGCTCTGAAGCGATCAGCCCTGACGGGCCTTGTAGCGCTTCTGCGTCTTGTTGATCACATAGACGCGGCCTTTACGGCGCACGATCTGGCAATCGCGATGACGCGTTTTGAGCGAGCGGAGCGAGTTCGCAACCTTCATCGTTCTCTCCTTCTCGGCGACAAAGCACGAAACGCCGTGCGCCTTGAAATCTGTGCCACCCGAGGGTGACGGTTAATGGTGGGCGCGACAGGGATCGAACCTGTGACCACTACGATGTCAACGTAGTGCTCTACCGCTGAGCTACGCGCCCGTCCTTCGAGACCCCGCCTGTCCAAAACAATAAGGACGCGGGCGGAACCGCGTCGGTCCCGGGGTCTATAAAAGGAGTCGCAAGACCTTTCAAGGGGGTTTGGCAATTCAGCTTTTGCCGTTAATGTCGTTCTGGAAAAGGGAATTCATGACCAAGAACGCATTTCATCTCTACTTGCCGGAAAGGCGCTCGACCAGCGTGGTTTTTGCCTCGCCGCATAGCGGTCGGCTCTATCCGGCCGAGTTCCTGAATGCCTCGATTCTTGATGAACGACTGATCCGCACATCGGAAGACGCCTTCGTCGACCTGCTTCTTGAGAAGGTTACCGCTTTCGGTGCGCCGCTCCTGACCGCGACCGCGCCACGCGCCTATGTCGATCTGAACCGCGCCGCAGACGAGCTTGACCCCGCCGTGGTCGAGGGAGTGGCGGCCTTCGCCCACAATCCCCGCATCATTTCTGGCCTTGGGGTGATTCCCCGTGTCGTCGCCGGGGGCCGGGCGATCTATCACGGCAAGATCCCGATGACCGAGGCCCGCCAAAGGCTGTCGCTCTGGTGGCACCCCTACCATGACCGCCTGCAAACCCTTCTGGAGGAATCGCGCCGCCAGTTCGGACAGGCCGTGCTGATTGACTTCCACTCGATGCCGCACGAGGCGATGGAGGCCGTCGCCTCCCGCGCCGGGCGGCGACCTGAAATCGTGGTGGGTGACCGCTACGGCGCCGCCGCAACTGGCGGGATCGTCGATCAGGTTGAAGAGGCTTTCCGCTCGCGCGGCTTCAACGTCGCCCGAAACGCGCCGTTCGCCGGAGCCTACATCACCCAGACTTACGGTCGGCCAGGCATCAACCAGCACGCCATCCAGATCGAGATGGACCGCGCGCTCTACATGAACGAACGTGAGATCACCCCAAGTTCCAACTTCGGGAATTTCAAGCTGGTCCTGACCGAGATCCTTGCCGATCTCGCCGCTATTGGCAGGGCCGAAGGCGCGCTGGCGGCTGAATAGTCAGCGCAGCGCCCGGCCTTTCATGATCGCATCCTTTCCGAACTTCGCGCGGATCTTGTCCGCCGCCCGTTCTGCCTCTGCCCGCTTCGCCGCGCCGGGGTCGAGGAGGTCGTGCGTCAGGTCCGCACCTGCCGCCGGAACGATATCTGACAGGCCCACACCGATCAGCCGGAACGGACCGCTCTCTCTCACCGCTCCCATCAGGTCCGCCGACGCCCGGTAAAGCGTGTCGGCCATCTGCGTCGCATCGCGGAGCTTGTGGCTGCGGGTCAGCAGCGAAAAGTCGGCGCGGCGGAGTTTCAGCGTTACCGTGGTGCCTGCCAGTTCCTTGGCCTTGGCGCGGTCAGAGACTTTCTCGGACAGTCGCCAGATAGGGCCGTCGAGCAGGTCACGGTCTGCGGTATCCTCGTTGAAGGTCGTCTCGGCCGAGATCGATTTCATCGGCTCGTGCGGGCTGACGCGGCGGTAGTCCTCGCCACGGGCGAGGTGGTAGAGTCGCGCGCCCATCGAGCCGAACTTGTGGTCGAGATCCTTCCTGTCCCAGCGGAGCAGGTCGTCGAACGTGCGGATGCCGGCCTTTTCCAGCGTCGCCTGCGTGGCGGCACCGACGCCCCAGATCATGCGGACGGGTTTGCCTCTTAGAAAGGCCGCGGTGTCGGCGCGGCCGATCACGGAGAAGCCGCGCGGCTTGTCGAGGTCGGAGGCGATCTTGGCGAGGAACTTGTTGTGCGACAGCCCGACCGAGCCGGTCAGGCCAAGCTCGTCCTCCATCCGTTTCAGAAGCCGCGCCAGCAGGACGGCGGCGGGGGCGTGGTGGAGCCGCTCGGTTCCGGTCAGATCGAGGAACGCCTCGTCGAGCGAGAGGGGTTCGATCTGCGGGGTCATCGCCTCCATGAAGGCGCGGATCCGGCGCGAGACTTCGACGTAGTGGTTCATCCGGGGCTTCACCACCACGGCGTCGGGGCAGAGTTTCATCGCCTGAAATATCGGCATGGCCGAACGGACGCCACGGATCCGGGCGAGGTAGCAGCAGGTCGAGACCACCCCGCGATGCCCGCCGCCGACGATGACCGGCTGGTCGCGGATCGCCGGATTGTCGCGCTTTTCCACGCTGGCATAGAAGGCGTCGCAGTCCATGTGGGCGATGGTGAGCGAGAAGAGTTCAGGGTGGCTCAGGAGCCGCGG
>JBATMT010000511.1:0-7735 GCA_049289975.1 Paracoccaceae bacterium
GCCCATGGGCTGACGCTTCTGCTTCCACTTCCGAACCTTTCAATGATCTTTCTTGCGTCCGTACTGGCCGCAGCGATACTTCGCGGAACGCGTTCAGCCATCCTTGCCTCCATCTTTTCGTTTCTGGCCTACAACTTCTTCTTCATTGAGCCGCGTTTCACACTTTCTGTCGCTCGGCCGCACGAATTCTTTGCTCTCGTCATTTTCCTGGTTGTCGCCGGCTTCACCGGTTCCCTTGCCGGTCAAGCTCGCCAGCAGGCTGCTAGTGCGCTTCGTCATGCTGCCACCGCACAGACGCTATCTGAGTTCGCGCGTAAACTTTCCGGCGCGGCAACTCTTGACGAGGTGCTCGACGCGTCCGCCAGCCAGTTTCACAAGATGCTAGGCTATGATGCGGTTATTCTGCTTCCGGACGATGGCGCACTTGCGCTTCGGGCATCATGGCCTCCGACGGAACTTGCCGATCCTGGTGAGTGGTCCGCTGCGCATTGGGCATTCGAGAAGGCGGAACCTGCCGGCTGGTCAACCACCACACTTCCCAAGGTCCGTTTCAGGTTTCAGCCCCTTTCCACGCCCGAGGGTGTTGTTGCGGTTCTCGGCCTCGCTGTCAGAGATGGGACTGAGTCCGTGACCGCAGAAACGGAGCGGAATCTTTCTGCAATTGCTGACCAGACGGCTATTGCACTCGACCGCGTGAGACTTGTGGGGGAAGCCGTGAAATCCGCAGCGCTGGAGGAGAACGAAAAGATCCGCGAAACGCTGCTTGCTTCTCTCTCTCACGATTTACGCACACCCTTGGCGACTATCACCGGAGCAGTCTCAACCCTACGTCAGATGGACACTGACCTATCGGCCGACAATCGCATCTCGCTTCTCGCGGCCATTGAGCATGAAACGGAAAGGCTAACGCGTTTCGTGACGAACCTTCTCGATATGTCGCGAATTGACTCCGGCGCTATCCGGGTGCGAAAGGACTGGGTTGACCCAGCCGATCTCATCCACACTGCTGCTGATCGCTGCAGGCGCACTTTTGTCGGCCTCGACTTGCGCCTGAGTCTGGCGCCCGACTTGCCGCTTGTCCCCGCAGATGCAAAGCTGCTTGAACAGGTCCTCTACAATCTTCTGGAGAATGCGCACAAATATGGTGAGGATGCGTCAGTGAGCATTCACGCACGCCAAGAAGCAGATGAGCTGCTGATCTCCGTTACGGACGAAGGTCCAGGCATAAAGAAGCGTGACCTTGAAAAGGTTTTCGACAAGTTCTACCGTGGCGGAGGTTCCGACGGCCGCCGAGCGGGAACAGGACTCGGCCTTTCGATTTGCAGGGGCCTTGTAGAGGCAATGGGTGGCCACATTATCGTGGAAAGCCCCGCTGTTCGCCGACGTGGAACGCGGGTGTCAATCCGTCTGCCAGTCGCAACAACGGATGCGAAGCGAGCGGCGGAAAAATGAGTGTAACGCGCCGTATCCTTGTGGTGGATGATGAGCAGCAGATACAACTTTTCCTGAAAGTTGCACTTGAAGCGGTAGGATATCAGGTCTTGCAGGCTGAAAATGGTACTCAGGCCGTGAGACTAGCGGCAAGCATGGCGCCGGAGGCCGTCATCCTCGATCTCGGTCTACCCGACCGTGATGGCAAGGATGTGCTTGCTAACATTCGCGCTTTTTCTGCTGTTCCGATCATCATTCTTTCTGCGCGCGATCAGGAAGCTGAAAAAATTGCCGCTCTCGATTTGGGTGCAGATGACTATATCGAGAAACCGTTTGGCATTGGCGAACTGCTGGCGCGCCTGCGTGCAGCCAGGCGGCATGTCGAACAGCGGACACAGGAGACCACAGTCGTAGATGTTGGCGACCTACATATTGACCTTGTTCTGCGCCGGGTGACGCGCTCCGGTGCGGACATCCATCTCACGCCGAAAGAGTTCAGTTTGCTGGAGTTGCTGGTCAATCATGCTGGCCGGGTCTTGACCCACCGCCATATTCTCTCGGCAATATGGGGGCCGGCCCATACTGACGACACGCAATACCTGCGTGTCTTTGTCGGACAGTTGCGGGGCAAGATCGACATCGATCTTGCCAAAGGCAGCCTTATCCGAACCGAACCCGGAATAGGCTATCGGTTCGCTGAAATCTGAGCGTGCGTGCCATATTGGCTGAGGTAGGCCTTATGCGGACTCGACAAACGCAGCATCGCCAGTGGCACTCAACGCTCGAGCCTTTGATTTCATACGGACGATGTTTTTGGCCTGGACGCTGCTACTTGGAGCGGGATTCCGGTATATTCAATGGACGGCTTAACTCAGACGGCGCGTCTAGCCCCGAGGCAATGGCCTTTTCGAGGTAGGGTGGCCGGGAAGCGCTGCGAGGTTTGAGTCAAACGCTGCGTTTTGGCAGTGGTGCGGACTACCTTCAGGTGAAGATTCACAATTGTTGCCATGCATTTGATCCGGCAAGAGTAATTCTTTCTTGATATAAAACCGACTGGTTGGTATGACTCTCGATAGAGGTTTATTATGGTGCGACCACACAATCCGCAGACCAAGATCAACCTGCTTGAAGCAGCGTTTGCCGTTATCCGCCGCCGAGGGTTCGCTGGGGCAACAGTTGACGATATATGCGCCGAGGCCGGTGTGTCGAAGGGTGGATTCTTTCATCACTTTGCCAGCAAGGAAGAACTTGCAGTAGCAGCAGCGCGGCATTGGTCCGAAGTTACGGGCGATTTATTCAAGCGCGCGCCTTACCATGATGTCGATGATCCACTCGAACGCATTCTTGCTTACGTCACCTTTCGTAGGCAATTGATCCAAGGAAGTCTTGCAGAGTTCACCTGCCTAGTCGGCATGTTGAGCCAAGAGGTGTACGGGACAAGTGAGCCGATACGACAGGCCTGTTGGGATAGCATATCTGGCCACGCCGAAACACTGGTGGTCGATATCAGATCTGCGATGGAACAATATCGCGTCAAAGCAGGTTTCTCCGCAGAGAGCCTCGCGCTTCATACGCAGTCAGTCATTCAGGGTGCCTTCATTGTGGCCAAGGCTAGCGATGATCCGGAGCGCGCCATTGAAAGCATTGACCACCTTTATCGCTATCTGAAATTGCTCTTCGGGGCAGACAATCAAGGTCACAAAAATTGATAGGGAGAAGAAAATGACGAATACCGTACGACTGCATCGGGTGATCCCTGTAAAGCCGGAGAAGCTCTATCGCGCGTTTGTGGAAGCGGATGCCATTGCCAGTTGGCTCCCGCCATTTGGATTCACCTGCACAGTTCACGAGATTGACGCGAAGGTCGGCGGTAGGCATCGCATGACTTTCAGGAACTTCACGACCGGACATAGCTATTCTTTCGGGGGAAAGTACCTCGAACTCGTGCCCAGTGAGCGTCTGGTTTACACCGACACTTTCGATGATCCCAATCTACCAGGCGAGATGAAGGTCACGGTGTCGCTGAAAGCTGTTTCGGTCGGCACGGAGATAGATATCGTTCAGGAGGGCATTCCCGACCTGATCCCGACGGAGGCTTGCTATCTCGGATGGCAGGAGTCGCTCTTTAAACTGTCGCGACTCGTTGAGCCGGAAATCAGTTGATCGGTATGAAGATAGATAGTCACTTGAAAAATCAGGGAGAATAAAATGTCAGCCGAGCGGATTATGGTCCAGACCACGGTTTTGGCACCTGTTGAACGGGCGTGGAAAGTCTACACCACCCCGGAAGATATCATGAAGTGGAATGCGGCTTCCGAAGACTGGCACTGTCCGAAGGCTCAGGTCGACCTGCGCGAAGGGGGCGAGTTCTCTTCTCGTATGGAAGCGAAGGACGGCAGCATGGGTTTTGACTTTGCTGGTACCTATACAAAGGTCGAGCCCAATAAACAGATAGACTACGCATTTGGGGATAGGACGGCATCGGTAACGTTCCAGCCCGATGGCAATTCAACAATTGTTCGTGTGTCGTTTGAGCCAGAAAATGAGTATCCGCTCGAATACCAGAAGGGCGGTTGGCAGGCGATCCTTGAAAACTATGCCAAACACGCGGCGGTCTGAGGCGTATGGCGCGCGTCCGAAGCGGCGAGCATTCCCGTCGCGCAATGTCCAAGAATCCTCACGTGGCAGACAAGTCAGGTCTGCCACGTGAAAACTAACAGTCGAGCGTGTTGCGCAAAACTCTAGTAGCTGGCGTCCTTTGGATCCGTTGCAGCGGCAGGACGAGGTGAGATAGCCCCAGGAAATCCTATCACTTCACATGCGAGTTCATGTCCGCGCGACATGCAAACGTTAGGATCTTCCGACTGCATATATGCGGAAAGAAACGCCCCGTTGAAACTGTCTCCTGCGCCTGTCGTGTCGATGACCTTTTTGGCGCGCACCAATTGATGCAATGGTGCTAGCTCCGGATCGATAGGAATCGGGCCAAATGCGCCCCGTTTCAATGCGCCCAGTCGACATCCACACTTCCGAAGCCTTTCAAGCACCGCCTGTTCATTCTTATCGTCAAAAAGCAGCATCTCATCGTCTAAAGACGGGAACGCTATGTCCGTCAATGCCCAAGCCTGTGAGATGGCCGCTCTTGCCGCCGCAAAGTCATGCCACAGGCGCGGACGGAAATTTGAATCGAATGCAACCCGCACGCCGGATCGTGCCTTCAGGTCGACTATTGCATCGAGGAAATCTGCGCGGGCCCGGTCTGTCAGGATCGCAAGTGTGATGCCAGTGAAATAGAGCAACTCGGCCCCATTCAGCGCTGCGAAGTCCTCCGGTGCGGTGAAGAGGCGACGTGCGGCCGAACTCTCGCGCCAGTATGCAAAAGACCTTTCGCCAGCGGCGTCGGTCTGGACAGAATAAATTCCGATGTTGCGATCCGGATCGCGCGATACCTTGCTGACGTCCACGCCTTCGGACAGCGCAAGGCGGACAAATCCTTCGGACAGTGCTTCATGACCTATTCGTGACAGGTAGCCGACAGCGCCTTTCGCGCCCAACGCTCTGCGACAGTAGATGGCAGTATTGAATGTATCACCTGCGAAGCCGAGGGCATAACCAGATCCATCCGCGCGTATCTCCGCCATTGCCTCTCCGATGCAGACAATACGCATCATTCGCCTCCGATGCCGTAGAAAAGTCGCGCAGTCTTCTCGAAGATGAAGTCGCGATCGGTCCATGACAGATTCCTAGTCAATTCTTGAGAGGCATTGAACCACGACATGTAGTCACCCGCCAGATTCACGACGGGCCAGTCGCTTCCCCACATCACTCGCTTCGGACCGAAAGCGAAAAGAATGGAACGAACAAAGGGCTCCAGATCGGACTGCTGCCACCCATGGCCGATTTCGGAGATCATGCCAGATAGTTTGCAACAAACGTTCGGGTGAGATGAGAGGTCAAGCATTCCTTGAGTCCAAGACGGATCAGGTTGAACTCGATTACCCATCTTCGGCTTCGCTATGTGATCGATCACAATAGGCAGCGAAGGATAGCGGTCGGCCAATTCGGCAATTGTCCCAAGGTGACGAGGTTGGACTAGCGCGTCGAAGCAAAGTCCGGCTGCTTCCATATGCGCAAGAGCGGGTGCGGCGGCAGCATCCAATATCCAATCTGTGTCGGTGATGTTTTGCAACATCGGGCGCAAACCCCTAAGCTTCGGGTGCTGCCTCAATCTGTCGACGGTTGTTATTGCATCTGGAGACTTGAGGTTGACCCAACCGACAACTGCGGCGACCCACGGCGTTCTGGCAGCGATGTCCAGAATGAAGTCAGTCTCGGCTAGCGTGTCGTTCGCTTGTACGAGCACTGTCTGCCTGACACCTGCTGCTTCCAGCAGAGGCGGCAATTCTTCAGGTTCAAAGTCACGGAAGATGGGTGCAACCGTCTCATTTGGCCAAAGGTAGTCCGGCCGCGACAACCGCCAGAAATGTTGGTGAGCATCAATCATTAGTGTCCCCGAACTACTTTGTCAGCACCGAAAACCGGTGCTTGACGTTTTGTCTCTAATAATAAAAAACATATTGTCATGGAGGTTGCCATGTCAATTCCCTCGACCACCCCTTTTCTTCAGTTTGGTACAAGTAGATTTTTGCAGGCTCACGTCGATCTGTTTCTGTCAGAAGCACTCGAACGCGGTAGAGCCTTGGGTCCTGTGACTGTGGTGCAGTCGAGCGGAGACGGCGAACGGCGCAAGCGCCTTTCAGCTTTAGCTGATCCCAGTGGATTTCCAGTCAGGATTCAAGGGTTGGAATTGGGTAAGGCTGTGTCATTCGAATCACGCGTGACATCAATCGCGCGGGCTCTCAGCACCGAGGTGGACTGGAAGGAAATTTGTCGAATTGCCAGTGATGAAGTCGAGATCATCCTTTCCAATTCCGGTGACAGTGGCTGGAAACGGCAATCGGCTGACAGCTACCCGTTGTTTCAACAGAGCATGTCTTATCCGGCAAAATTGACGCATCTGCTTCTGGCCCGCTTTCGGGCAAGCGCCGAGCCTGTTCAAGTGATGCCAACCGAACTTGTTTCGCGCAATGGAGACCAGCTCAAAATCCGCGTGGTTGAGATAGCTGAAGCGCTGGATACGGGCTTTACGGACTGGGTGTGTACACATGTTCGTTTCGTGAACTCACTCGTCGATCGTATCGTTTCAGCAGCGCTAGAGCCGGCGGGTGCAGTTGCAGAGCCCTATGCACTTTGGGCAATCGAGAACGTGGAAGGATTGGTTGTTCCCTGTATGCATCCCAACGTACAAGTCGTTCACTCGCTCGATCTGATCGAAAAACTAAAGCTGCACATTCTCAATCTCGGCCACACTTATCTTGTGTCGCGCTGGATCGAAGCAGGGAAGAAAGCAAACATATTCGTACGCGACATGATGAACGATTCAGGGTCATGCACTGAACTTGCGAGTATCTATGAGGCCGAGGTCCTGCCTACGTTTGCGGCGTGGGGGCATCAGAAAGATGCTGCAGATTTCGTTGCTGTTACGATGGAACGATTTGCCAATCCTTATCTTGACCATCGGCTGTCAGACATTGCACAGAACCATGGCGAGAAGGTTCAACGACGGGTCAAAGCTTTGCTTGATTGGTCCGACAAGCTTGACGTGCCGCGCACCCAGTTCAGGCTCCGCGCAGTAGTCCGGACTTCAATCTGAGGTGCCTCAGGCCAACTGATTGACTCGCAGCGATGCAAGCAAAGTCTCCTTCGAGGTAGCAAGATGAGCCTGAACAGCTTTTTCCGCTGCGGAAGTATCACGTGACCGCATCGCTGCGATGATGCGACGATGTTCCCCAATGGCCGCTTCGTTGCGATGACGTTCCAACTGCTTGTCCCATTGGTAGTGGTAGTGGAAGATCAGCGAGATCACCTTCTGGAAGTCCGTGACAAAACGGTTGCTAACCACTGCATTGATCGCAGCATGAAACTGTTCGTCCAATCTTGAGAAGTCGCGAAAGTCGGTGGCGATCCTACTGAGAAGGTGCACGTGGCTAGTGTCCAGATCATCTAGGATTTTCCAAATCGGGTCGGTCTCGGGCAATTTTGTGACGGTCTGCGCAGCGTTCACTTCAAGAAGGGCACGAAACTCCGAAAGCTCAATTGCATAGTCGGCTGTAAAGCCCAACAGACGCCAGCCCCCGCGAGGACGCCTCTCGACGAGTCCGAAGTGACCTAGGCCAGCAAGGAATTCTTGTAAGAGATGCGGAGGAACTGAAAACTGTTTTGCCAGCTGCGCCACGTTCAACGG
>JBATMT010000512.1:0-12754 GCA_049289975.1 Paracoccaceae bacterium
GGCGTGCAGACAGATGGTCTGCGCCTGCGGGTCGGCAAGGCCAATGTCTTCGACCGACATGCGGGTGATGCGGCGGGCGAGAAAGCGCGGGTCTTCGCCGCCTTCGAGCATCCGGGCGAGCCAGTAGAGCGCGGCGTCGGGGTCGGAGCCACGCACGGATTTGTGGAGCGCCGAGATCAGGTTGTAGTGCTCGTCGCCCGACTTGTCGTATTTGGCGGCGCGGCGCATCAGCCGTTGGGCGAGCGCGTCGGGGGCCAGCGGGCGGTCGATCTTCCAGGCCATGACCTGTTCGATCAGGTTGAGCGCGGCACGGCCATCGCCGTCGGCCATCTCGAGAAGCGCGTCGCGGGCCTGGGCCGTCAGCGGCAGGGCGCTGCCGAAGTCACGTTCGGCACGTTGGGCCAGCCGTTCCAGATCGGCAAGCGACAGACGTTCGAGCACGATGACCTGTGCACGCGACAGAAGGGCGGCGTTCAGCTCGAACGAAGGGTTTTCGGTGGTGGCGCCAACCAGAAGGATGGTGCCGTCTTCCATATGCGGCAGGAAGCCGTCCTGCTGGGCCTTGTTGAAACGGTGAATCTCGTCGACGAACAGAAGCGTGCCCCTGCCCTGCGACTGGCGCATCTTGGCGGTGTCGAATACTTTGCGCAGATCGGGGACGCCGGTGAAGATGGCGCTGATCTGGACGAAGACGCGGTCGGTCGCATCGGCCAGCAAGCGCGCGATGGTGGTCTTGCCGACACCGGGCGGCCCCCAGAGAATGAGCGAAGACAGGCTGCCCGCCGCGATCATGGCACCCAAAGGGCCATCGGGGCCAAGGACCTTTTGCTGACCTATCACTTCGGACAAGGCGGCCGGACGGATGCGATCGGCCAGGGGCCGGTGCGCCGTGGCGGCGCTGTCTTTCGCGGAATTGTCGAAAAGGTCTGCCATGACGGAAATCTAGCGACTATTTGCGCCAGTCAAAAGCGGCAACCGCCCGAGCCAGCGTCAACAGGCAGAGATCAGTTCAGGTTGGCGAGAAGGTCGATCATCACGCACTGGAACTGGCCACCGTCGATGGTCATCATCGGGCCGACGGCTTCGGCGGTCAGGCCGCAGCGCGGATACCAGCGGGTCCAGTTGCCTGCGGTGAGCGCGATGATCTTGGTGGCACCGACAGCGAGGGCCGCGCGGGTCATTTCGGACACCATCAGGGCGTGGATGCTGCGCCGGATCGACATGGGTGCGTCATGCGAAACGAAGACGCGGGTGCTTTCCCAGATATGGGGGCTGACCGGGGCTTCATCGTAGAGGAGATTATAGGGGATCGTGTCGAGCAAGCCACGCTGGGCATCGCGGATCATGTAGGTGTAAAGACCGCAGCGCGACGTGGAAGGCGTCAGGCGCATCCCGCCAAGGACTTCGCCATGTTCGTGTACGGCGATCCAGCGGCTGGCGGGCGTGTCGTACTGGTCGTACTCCATGCCTAAGGCTTCGGGCAGGTCCCAGTTTTGCTGGATGATGAACGACTGCTTTCGGGCCCTGAAAACGTTGGCGAAAAGCTCTCCATGCAGATGGATATTCTCATACGACAGGGTCGTCGTCTGCATGTGCGATCCCGGCCGGGCAATCTGGGCCCGGGGAGCGATCATCGGCATTTTCGGCACGGAGCTCACAGTAGCTTGTATTCCTTCGCGCGTTGGAGGGCTTCAGCTGTGGTACGGGCCAGGAGCTTCTGCCGGGCGGAGTTCAAACGTGCCTTGAAGGCGCTTTCGGAGATGCCAAGGCTGTTGGCCGCAGCAGCATGACGCATTCCGTTTGCGATGCAACGGAGCGCCTCGATCTGGGCGCGTGACAGGCTGTCCGGCGGTTCGGTGATGTCGTGCAGGCGACGCACGGTGTTGTTGATCGTCTCCATCTCGGAATCTTCGAACTCGCGGTCCGAACGCGCAAAGCTGGCGATGGTCCGCGACGAGATTGGTCCGCAGGAGACGGTCATTCCGTATACGAGGCCATGTTTGCTGGCCTGCGTCAAAATCCCAAAAGGGTCGGGAATATTGAAATCCCGCCAGCGGCAGGCGCCGGTCGCACTGAAGCCCCATGCAATGGTTGGATCGCGGAGCGCGTAGGCTTCGCGGGTGTAGTGATCGAGCCAGGCTTGATCGTAGGATTGGAAGGAAATGAGTGGCGCAGCAAAGCGGATGTGCAAGCCGACAAAGTAACCTGCCGGTGCCAGTTGCCCCAGTTTGCGAAGCTCAAAGTCTAGACCCGTATTCACTTGAGTATCCTTCAGGACGACCTGCACGGCTAACAAACAACCCCCAATGGAAAAAACGCACACTGACCCAGTTGGCCATAAGGCTTGAGTACGATCAACCTTAACCAGATTGCAACACTTATGCGCTCTCCTCATCATGCAAGAACGGAGTAAGTGGCGCGATTTGGTGGCAGTCCTGTGGCAGTTGCGCAACTTTCCGCGATCTGTGACCAATCCGAACCGCGTTCGACCACAGACAAACGGTTGCCTTCCGCAAAGTCATTGATTCGCAACCACTTCCATCCACGGGACCGAGTCGCGCCGGAGTGACCCCAAAAAGCAAAAACCCACCCGGTTGGGGTGGGTTCAGCAATCAGCCTGTGCAGCGGATCAGCCTTCCGAGGCTTCTTCCGCGGCGGTGCGGGCCTTGTCGCCAGCGCCTTTGGCGGCAGGGTCGCGGTCAACCAGTTCGATGATCGCCATCGGGGCCATGTCGCCATAGCGGAAACCGGCCTTCAGGATACGGACATAACCGCCCTGACGTTCCTGGTAGCGCGGGCCGAGGATCGCGAAGAGACGCTCGACGTGCTTGTCCTGCTTGAGGCCGGAAGCGGCCAGACGGCGGGCATGCAGATCGCCGCGCTTGGCGAGCGTGATCAGCTTTTCAACGATCGGACGCAGTTCCTTGGCTTTCGGAAGCGTGGTCTTGATCTGCTCGTGTTCGATAAGCGAACCGGCCATGTTCGCGAACAGCGCCTTGCGGTGTTCGTGGGTCCGGTTCAGGCGGCGGTAGCCAGCACCATGGTTCATGTCAGTCTCCTAGACTTTCGTTTTGCTTTGTCCGGCGGTGCCTTTACGCTGACACCGCTCACCTTGGGGCTTGCGCCCAGAATTTCCCCGGCTGTCCGGGCATTTTGCAGGCCGGGGCGTACCCCGGCCCGACATTCCTTAGAACTGGTCTTCGAAACGCTTGGCCAGATCTTCGATGTTTTCCGGCGGCCAATCCTCGACGTCCATGCCGAGATGCAGGCCCATGCCCGAGAGCACTTCCTTGATCTCGTTCAGCGACTTGCGGCCGAAGTTCGGGGTGCGGAGCATCTCGGCTTCGGTTTTCTGGATCAGGTCGCCGATATAGACGATGTTGTCGTTCTTCAGGCAGTTTGCCGAACGGACCGAAAGTTCCAGCTCGTCCACCTTCTTGAGGAGGAGCGGGTTGAACTCGAGACCGTCTTCGGCGTCGGCCTTGGAAGCGGCTTCCGGCTCGTCGAAGTTGACGAAGATCGACAGCTGGTCTTGCAGGATCCGCGCAGCATAGGCCACGGCGTCATCCGGCGTCAGCGAGCCGTCGGTCTCGATCTTCATGGTCAGCTTGTCATAGTCGAGAACCTGACCTTCGCGGGTCGGGGTGACTTCGTAGCTGACTTTCTTGACCGGCGAATAGATCGCGTCGATCGGCATCAGGCCGATGGGCGCATCTTCCGGGCGGTTCTTGTCGGCTGCGACATAGCCCTTGCCGGTGTCGACGGTCAGTTCCATGAACAGATCGGCGCCATCGTCGAGGTGGCAGATGACGTGCTTTTTGTTCAGCACTTCGATGCCGTTCGATTCCGAAATGTCACCGGCGGTGACGATGCCCGGACCCTTGGCAGAGATCGACAGGCGCTTTGGCCCTTCGACTTCCATCTTCAGGCTGACGCCTTTCAGGTTCAGGACGATATCGGTGACGTCTTCACGCACACCAGCGACCGAGGAGAACTCGTGCAGCACATTGTCGATCTGCACGCTGGTGATGGCCGCGCCTTGCAGCGAGGACATCAGCACGCGACGCAGTGCATTGCCGAGGGTCAGACCGAAGCCGCGTTCGAGCGGTTCGGCAATCAGGGTCGCCTGACGTTGCGGATCGTTGCCGGGGCGCACTTCAAGTTGCGCTGGCTTGATCAGATTTTCCCAATTCTTGTGGATCATTCGTTCCGCCTCCATTCTTGTCCCGCGCCCATGTCCAAAGGCCCGAGACGCCCGAGGGATCAAACAAATAGGTCCGGGTCGCATGGAAACCCACGCGACCCGGTTTAGTCAAAATAGGTCAGACGCGACGACGCTTCGGCGGACGGCAGCCGTTGTGGGCAATCGGCGTCACGTCGCGGATCGACGTGATGTTGAAACCCACGGCAGCCAGGGCGCGCAGAGCCGATTCACGACCCGAACCGGGGCCCTGAACTTCGACTTCGAGCGTCTTGAGGCCATGCTCTTGCGCCTTGCGGCCAGCATCTTCAGCAGCCATCTGGGCGGCGTACGGGGTCGACTTGCGCGAACCCTTGAAGCCCATGGTGCCTGCCGACGACCAGGCAATCGCGTTGCCCTGAACGTCGGAGATGAGGATCTTGGTGTTGTTGAAGGAAGAGTTCACATGAGCAACGCCGGCGGCGATGTTCTTGCGATCTTTTTTCTTCATGCGGGTGGCTTTGGTATCACGTGCCATATCTAAGCGCTCCCCTTACTTCTTCTTGCCGGCGATCGGCTTCGCCGGGCCCTTGCGGGTACGAGCGTTCGTGTGGGTGCGCTGGCCGCGAACCGGGAGGTTCTTGCGGTGACGCAGGCCACGGTAGCAACCGAGGTCCATCAGACGCTTGATGTTCATCGTCACTTCGCGACGCAGGTCGCCTTCGACGGTGAGGTTGGCGTCGATGTATTCGCGGATTGCCAGAACTTCAGCGTCGCTGAGTTCATTGACGCGGCGCGAACGGTCGATCTTGATCGCATCGCAGATATTTTCCGCGACATGATTGCCGATACCGGTGATGTAGGTCAGAGCGATGGGGACGCGTTTCCCCGTCGGGATATTTACGCCAGCAATACGTGCCACGCGCTTCTTCCTTTCGTTGCGGTTCCGTAGTCCCGGAACCTTTTTTCACAACTTGGGTCCGCGAAATTTTCCGCCGACCCAGCTCAATATCTTTCAGGGGCAGAATCCTGCCAAATCAAGACGATTCTCTTGCGAGACGCTGTGACCTAGTGGGTTTCACCGCCAGCGTCAAGAGACGGGTTGCGGGTCCAGAACATCGGCCATCGCTTTCGCCACGTCATCAATTTCGGCAAGGCCGTCGATGGAGCGCAGGAGGTGCTGGGCGTAGTAATAGCCAATCAGCGGCGAGGTCTTTTTGTAGTATTCCATCAGCCGGGTCTTGAGGCTTTCGGCGTTGTCATCGGCACGACGCTTGAGGTCGGTCGAGCCACAGACATCACAGGTGCCAGCCTTGGCGGTGGGCTTGGTTTCGTCGTGGTAAACCTCGCCGCAGTTGCCGCAGGTATAGCGGCCCGAGATACGGCGGACGAGAACTTCATCATCGACGCGCATCTCGATCACCGAGTCGAGGTGCTGGCCAGAGCGCTTGAGCATGGCGCCGAGGGCGTCAGCCTGCCCCAGCGTGCGGGGGAAGCCGTCGAAGATGAAACCGGCGCCGCGCGACCCCTTCATCTTCTCCTCGATGAGGCCGATGACGATTTCGTCGGTGACAAGGCCGCCGCCGTCCATGACAGCCGCAACCTTCTTGCCCATTTCCGTCCCGCTGGTGCGAGCCTCGCGCAGCATGTCCCCAGTGGACAGCTGCACCATTCCCCGTTCTTCAACGAGTTTGCGAGCTTGAGTTCCCTTGCCCGCGCCTGGCGGTCCCAGCAGGATAATGTTCTTCATTCAGACCTCAACGGAGTGCAGGAGCTTTCTTCGGACCAGTGCGCTTCTTGCCGCGCAACTGGGACTTCTCGATCAGACCTTCGTACTGGTGCGCCAGCAAGTGGGACTGGATCTGGTTGATCGTATCCATCGTCACCGACACCACGATCAGAACAGACGTACCGCCGAAATAGAACGGAATGGCGAATTCCGACCGCAGGATTTCCGGCAGCAGACAGACGGCAGCCAGATAGCCGGAACCGACGACCAGAATCCGGGCGACCACATAGTCAAGGTAGTCTTCGGTCTTCTTGCCGGGACGAACGCCGGGAATGAAACCGCCCTGGTTCTTGAGGTTTTCGGCCACGTCATCGGACTTGAACGACACGTTGGCGGTGTAGAAGTACGAGAAGAACACGATCATGGCCGCAAAGAAGACCATGTGCAGCGGCTGGCCCGGCCCGAGATAGGCAAGAATGGTGCCGAGGATCGGGTTCGTCGTGCTGCCCGAGAAGGTGGCGATGGTCGTCGGCAGCAAGAGCAGCGACGAGGCGAAGATCGCCGGGATGACGCCCGCCGGGTTGACCTTGATCGGCAGATGCGAGGACGAGCCGTCGTAGATCTTCATGCCGACCTGACGGCGGGGATACTGGATGTGGATCTTGCGCAGCGCACGCTCCATGAACACCACGAAGGCGATCACGGCCACCACCATCACCAGCACCGAAACGATGACGATGGGCGACAGGATACCCTCGCGGCCCTGGCTGAGGAAGTGGACAAGCGCCTGCGGGATGTTGGCGACGATGCCGACGAAGATGATGAGCGACGTACCATTACCGATGCCGCGCGCGGTGATCTGCTCGCCCAGCCACATCAGGAACATGGTGCCGCCGACAATGGTGACGACCGCGCTGAGCTTGAAGAACAGGCCCGGATCGTGGGCCAGACCACCATGTTCGATAGAGGCCGCAAGGCCCCATGCCTGAACGGTGGCCAGAAGCACCGTGCCGTAACGGGTGTACTGGTTGATCTTCTTGCGGCCCTGCTCGCCCTCTTTCTTCAGTTGTTCAAGCTGCGGGACCATAGCGGTCAGCAACTGAACGATGATCGACGCCGAGATGTAGGGCATGATGCCAAGTGCAAAGATGCCCATGCGGCCAAGTGCGCCGCCGGTGAACATCTGGAGCATGCCGCCGATGCCGTTCGACGCCTTGTCCATGAACTTGGCGAGCGCCGCGGCGTCGATGCCGGGAACCGGGATATAGGTGCCAAGGCGGTAAACGATCAGCAGGCCGATCGTGAAGACAATACGGCTGCGCAGGTCGGTAGCCTTGCCGAAGGCCCCCCAACTCAGGTTCGCAGCCATTTGCTCTGCAGCAGATGCCATTCCAGTCTCTTTCATGACGGCGCCGCCGAACCGGTTTCCGGTCGGCGGCGCTTGGAAAACCTTGACCTATGTAAGCGGCGGATGCGCCGCCGACAACAGCTTATTCTGCCGCAGGTGCAGCAACTTTCAGCGAGCCACCGGCCTTTTCCACAGCCGCGACAGCGGCAGCCGAGGCGCCGGTCACAACGAGGTTCAACTTGGCCTTGATTTCGCCCTTGGCGAGAACGCGGATACCATCGAGCTTGCGCGAGGTGACGCCAGCGGCGACGATCGCGTCTTCGGTGATTTCCGACTTGGCGTCGAGTTTGCCAGCATCAACGAATTTCTGGATCAGGCCCAGGTTGACGACGGCGTAATGCTTCTGGTTGGGCTTGTTGAAGCCACGCTTCGGCAGACGCCGGTAGAGCGGCATCTGACCGCCTTCGTAGCCGCCGATGGCGACACCCGAACGCGATTTCTGACCCTTGATACCACGGCCAGCGGTCTTGCCCTTGCCCGAGCCGGGACCACGCGCAACGCGCTTGGATTTCTTTGCGGCGCCGGGATTGTCCCGGAGTTCATTCAGTTTCATGTCGCATTCTCCTGAGCCGGAGTACCCATACCTGCGACGGATGCGGGCAACACGGCGTTTCTTGTTGATTCCGTGGCTATGGAGGGCCACCGGGGGGCTATAGAAGCTTGTCGAAGGGTTTTCAAGCGCCTCATCACGAGAGGGGAAACGCCACGACCCGCCGTGCCGGTAATGGGATCTGTAAGGGCATACAATACCATGTCTAGCGGCTAGAACTCAGAAGCCGACGATGGTGCTTGTAAAATTGCCGAACGGAAGGGTCAGTCCGCCGCACTGTCGGCCATGAACATGTTCAAGTTCATGACATCAGTATTGCGCAGCCGATCTCGGTTCATGAGTTCGCCGTTAACGATGAAGAGATTTGCAACGGCATAACCCGAGAAGTTCCCTTTGCGGTCCTTAACCAATATGTAGTCACCGTGCTTTGATCCTGCGGGTTCAACAACCTTGAAGACCGACGGATCAATTTTGGAGGCGGCATTTCTAACAGCCATAAGCACTTGATCATAATCAGTGATCCGGTCATCTGCCATGTAGCAGGCACCTTCGATACCAACGGCACCAAGCGCCGCACCCGCAGCTGCGGCAATGACTGCCGGGGCCATGACGATTGATGATGCCGTGCCGACAACTCCTGCGGTTCCGCCCATAATCCCGACGGTTCCTGCCCCTGATGCCCCACCCGCTGTGGATGCAAGCATAGTCGCACCGGTGGTAGCATTCGTAATTGTGTAGAACCCTGCTGCTGTCATTGCGGTACCGCCAACTGCAACTGACGACGCCGAAGTGGCAAACGCGGCGGTGGCATCTGCACCCATCAGCCCACTAAGACGATAGTCGCACATGCCCGCGTTAGCAGAATTGCTGCCAATTAACGAAAGTGCCAGAGCAAACGTCAAAACGGTAGTCCGACCCATGGTTCTGTCCCCTTCGGATGACATCATTGTGAATGAATTGGCCCTACGTTTGCTTGCTTTCAAGGACCGACAGAAATTTCTTTGAGATCAGGCATGGATCAAGACTGGTGCTATTCAGAAAAAAAGCGCCCCTGCCTTTTGACAGGGGCGCTTCAATTTTCGGAATGCACAAACTCCACAAGAGAGTTCAATCCATTCTGTCGCATGGCGGGGTTGCCCCCTGCCCTGCTTATTTTTCTTCGACGATCACAACGAGGTGCGGGATCTTGTTGACCATGCCGCGGACGGCGGGGGTGTCTTCAAGTTCGCGCGTGCGGTTGATCTTGTTCAGGCCGAGACCGATGAGGGTACGGCGCTGGATGTCCGGGCGACGTGCTGCCGAAGCGATCTGCTTCACGACGATGGTTTTCTTGGCCATTTCGCTGTTCCTTACGCTTCAGCCGCGACTTCGGCTTCAGGCTTCTTCAGGATGTCGGCCACCTTCTTGCCGCGACGCTGCGCGACCTGCCGGGGGCTGGCTTCCTTGGTAAGACCGTCCATCGTGGCGCGGATCATGTTGTAGGGGTTCGCCGAGCCCATCGACTTTGCAACCACGTCCGCGATGCCAAGCATCTCGAACACGGCGCGCATCGGGCCACCGGCGATGATCCCGGTACCGGGGACCGCTGTGCGGATCACGACTTTACCAGCGCCATGACGGCCCTCGATGTCGTGGTGCACGGTGCGGCCATCGCGCAGCGGCACACGAACGAGCGAGCGTTTCGCCTGTTCGGTTGCCTTGCGGATTGCCTCCGGCACTTCTTTCGCCTTGCCCTTGCCGAAGCCGACGCGGCCGCGCTGATCGCCCACGACCACAAGGGCCGCGAAACCAAAGCGCTTACCGCCTTTTACCGTCTTCGAAACACGGTTGATCGCCACGAGACGATCGGCGAATTCCGGGGTTTCTTCGCGTTCGCGACGATCCTCGCGACGACCTTCCCGGCGATTTTCACGTTCTGCCATATCGTCTCTCCTCAGAACTTCAGGCCGCCTTCACGGGCAGCGTCGGCCAAGGCCTTGATCTTACCGTGAAAGAGGAAACCACCGCGATCGAAGTAGCATTGTTCGACACCGGCCTTTTTAGCGCGCTCGGCAATTGCCGCACCGATCTTTGTCGCCGCTTCGACGTTGTTCTTGCCGACCAGACCAAGATCCTTTTCGAGGGTCGAGGCCGAGGCAATCGTAACGCCTTTGACGTCATCGATCAGTTGCACACTGATGTTCTTCGACGAACGATGAACCGAGAGGCGAGCACGCCCGTCAGCCATCTTGCGAAGTTTGTTCCGGACGCGCTGGCGGCGCTTAAGGAACAGTTCCCGTTTGCTGTTTGCCATTTTTCCGCGTCCTTACTTCTTCTTGCCTTCCTTACGGAAGATGAATTCGCCTTTGTACTTGATCCCCTTGCCCTTGTAGGGCTCGGGACCACGCCATTCGCGAATGTTTGCCGCAACCTGACCGACGAGCTGTGCGTCGATGCCTTCGATGATGATTTCGGTCTGCTTCGGGGTCGTGACGGTCACGCCCTGCGGCACTTCGAAATTGACTTCGTGGCTGTAGCCAAGCTGGAGCTTCAGGATGTTGCCCTGGATCGCGGCGCGATAACCCACGCCGTTGATCTCAAGCTCTTTCTTGAAGCCGCCGGTCACGCCCTGAGCGAGGTTGGCCACCATCGAGCGGGACATACCCCACTGCTGGCGGGCCCGCTTGGACGTGCCGCGCGGTTGTACCGTCACCTTGCCGTCGTCGAGCGCGATTGTCACGTCGTCGGTTGCGGTGAAGGACAGGGTGCCTTTCGGTCCCTTCATTTCGACGGTCTGCCCGGAGATGGACGCGGTAACGCCCGCGGGCAGCTCGACCGGTTTTTTGCCAATACGAGACATCTGCCCCTCCTTAGAATACGGTGCAGAGCACTTCGCCGCCAATATTGGCGGTTCGTGCTGCTGCATCCGACATAACGCCTTTCGGCGTGGAGACGATCGAAACGCCGAGGCCGTTGCGAACGGACGGGATGTCCTTCACAGAGGCATAGACGCGGCGGCCCGGCTTCGAGACGCGCTTGATTTCGCGGATAACCGGCGTGCCTTCGAAGTACTTCAGGCTGATTTCCAGCTCTGGCAGGCCAGCGGCCGACTGAGCGGTTTCATAACCACGAATGTAACCTTCGTCTTTCAGCACATCCAGAACCCACGCGCGCAGCTTGGAAGCTGGCGTACGGACGGTGGACTTGCCGCGCATCTGCGCGTTGCGGATGCGGGTCAGCATATCGCCGAGAGGATCGTTCATTGACATTCTCGACCTCCTTACCAGCTCGACTTGACCATGCCGGGGATCTGGCCGAACGAGGCCAGGTCACGCAGCATGATGCGCGAGAGCTTGAGTTTGCGGTAGTAGGCGTGCGGACGACCGGTCAGTTGGCACCGGTTGTGGACGCGCGTCGCCGACGAATTGCGCGGCAGTTCAGCCAGCTTCAGAGTCGCCTTGAAGCGCTCTTCCATCGGCTTGGACTGGTCGTTGATCACCGCTTTCAACGCAGCGCGCTTGCCAGCATGTTGCTTGACGAGCTTTGCGCGTTTCACTTCGCGGTTCACCATGGATTTCTTAGCCATATCTCGTTCCTCCGCGATCAGCTGTTGAAGGGCATGTTGAAGTGTTTCAACAGTGCCTTCGCTTCCGCGTCGGACCGCGCGGTGGTGCAGATGATGATGTCCATGCCGAGAACTTCGTCGACCTTGTCGAAGTCGATCTCGGGGAACACGATTTGCTCTTTCAAGCCCATCGCATAGTTGCCACGGCCATCGAACGAGCTGCCTTTGACGCCGCGGAAGTCGCGGACGCGGGGCAGAGCCACGTTGATCAGACGATCGAGGAATTCGTACATCCGGTCGCCACGGAGCGTGACTTTCACGCCAAGCGGCATTTCTTCACGGACGCGGAAGCCTGCGATCGACTTCTTGGCTTTGGTGATGACGGCCTTCTGGCCGGCGATCAGCGTCAGTTCTTCCTGAGCTGCCTTCACCTTCTTGGTGTCCTTGACCGCTTCGCCGACGCCCATGTTCAGGACGATCTTGTCCAGACGCGGGATCTGCATGTCGTTCTTGTAGGAAAATTCTTCCTTCAGAGCGGCGCGGATCGTGGTTTTGTAGGCGGCCTTGAGGCGCGGGGTGTAGTTGGCTTGGTCCAGCATCAGATGGCCTCCCCGGTGGTCTTGGCGAAGCGTACCTTCTTGTCACCTTCCACACGGAAGCCGACGCGGGTTGCCTTGCCGTTCTTGTCCATCAGCGAGAGGTTCGACAGGTCGATCGGCATTGCCTTCGGCTGACGGCCACCCTGATTGGTCTGGGTCTGGCGCTGGTGACGGATGGCGACGTTGACGCCTTCCACAACGGCCTTGTTGTCGCTGGGGTTGACCGACTGGATCTCGCCCTGCTTGCCCTTGTCCTTGCCGGCAAGGACGACGACCTTGTCGCCTTTCTTGAGTTTCGCAGCCATCAGAGCACCTCCGGCGCCAGCGAGATGATCTTCATGAAGTTCTTGGCGCGCAATTCGCGCACAACCGGCCCGAAGATACGCGTGCCGACCGGTTCACCCTGGTTGTTCAGGATGACGGCCGCATTGCGGTCAAAACGGATGGCAGTGCCGTCTTCGCGGCGAACTTCCTTTGCGGTGCGTACGACAACGGCCTTGCGGACGTCGCCCTTTTTCACGCGGCCCCGCGGGATGGCTTCCTTTACCGACACCACGATGATGTCGCCGACGCTTGCATAGCGACGGTGGGAACCACCCAGAACCTTGATGCACTGAACCCGGCGCGCGCCGGAGTTGTCAGCAACATCCAGATTGGTCTGCATCTGGATCATTTGGTTTCTCCCGACCTTTGGGGCCTACCTGACTCTCAGGCTCCCCCAGGGTTTCGATTGAGCTGAAAGGG
>JBATMT010000513.1:0-8537 GCA_049289975.1 Paracoccaceae bacterium
AAGACACCATCAACGGTACCCGTCCTGTAGCCGAGCGTTGAAAGCCGACTCTGAACCTCTCGACGCTCTTGATAGGTCAAACTGAGCAGGCGTTCCTCGACGGGATCATCGACTGTTGAGTTTCCGCCAGTTTCGGTCCCAACAGTGACGCCGGCCTGTTGCGCGATCAAGTTGATCTGCTTGACTGTAACGTAACCGGTTGCCTGAATCTTATTGGCAGTCTGCCATCGGGAAATTGATCCTCGGGTGTTTGCTCCCCACAGTCCGTCCGCCACGCCAGTTGAATAGCCGATCGACGTCAACTGCTTTTGTATCTGAATGCGTTGCGCGCGGCTGAGGCCGATGGACGCCTCAACGGAGGCAGCACTTTGAGCATTTCCGACAACCGGTGGGGTACTGTTTGGATCGACTGATGCGCCAAGCTTCGCCAACGCTTGTTCTGCATTAGCCCGGTAGACGCCATTCGGGAATTTTTGCAGATACTCTTTGTATGCGCCAACCGTGTTGAGACTTTGTGCTTTCCGATAGGCTTTCTGATCGAGTTCCTGCGCGAGCAACGATTGAGCAATTCCTGAGACGACATCGCCAAATTTAGTTTCTGCATTGACGGGCGCTGATACCGCAATTCCTGCGGCCAGCAAAATCGGGAGTGAAACTCGCATGTTGCGTTCCTATCGACTATGGGAGCGGCCTGAGTAAGCCGGTCATCGGTCAGTCAACGCGCCAGACGCCAATAAGTTGCCAAACAAGTTTGGTCGCGCTGTTCAGGATTTGCGACTTCTAAAGGCCCGTCTAACGCCCCAAAGCATAGAACTCGTCGTTTGGGCGCATGTTGGTTACATTTGCGAGCCGGTTCGACATTCCGAAGAAGGCAGCGATTGCGGCGATGTCCCACGCCTCTTCTTCAGTGAATCCGTGTTGGGCAAGTCGCTGGAAATCCATTTCGCCTACCGAGTGAGCTTCCCGCGAGACCTTAACGGCGAAATCGAGCATCGCCTTCTGTCTATCGGTAATGTCGGCCTTCCGGTAGTTTACGGCGATCTGATCGGCTATCAGCGGATTCTTCGCGCGTATTCGCAAAATTGCCCCATGCGCTACGACACAGTATTGGCATTGATTGAGATTTGAAGTCGCCACGACGATCATTTCTCGTTCGGATTTGGTTAGAGTGCCGGGCTTATCCATAAGTGCGTCGTGATAGGCAAAGAAGGCCCTAAACTCATCGGGTCGGTGTGCAAGCACCAGAAAGACGTTTGGCACGAAGCCGGATTTTTCCTGTACTGCGAGGATGCGACCACGAATATCATCTGGCAGGCTCTGGATCTCGGGAACTGGGAACCGGCTGATTGGTGGAAGAGTGTCGTTCATCGGGGGTCTCCTTGCGTGGAAAAAGTTTTGGAGTTGCAGAAGAACCTGCCTTTATTCCCGGGCCGGGACTTCATTGCGGCAGCCGATCACCAATTATCGCTGGTAGCAACACTGACTGCGAAGGCTCTGAGCTGCTCCGGCTGCCGACTTTGACTCTGGACCCTCAAGGAAAATCCCTGCTTGAAACACCCGCTAGGCCGATCTCGTCAGAGGAGCTTGATTTGGCAGTAGTTTCAAGGGTCGGAGATTGGTCTGTCAGACGCTGTGGAATGTCTTTCTTCATACCGAACTGGCGATCTTCCGCTTCAGATAGAAGCGAGGCCTGCAGGTGTTTGCCACTTCAAACGGCCCAATTTACAACGACTTCAATCAAAAACGCGCCCTTTACTGCCGATCGAATTCCAAGGCGAACCGAGTCACCGCTCTGATCGAGTTGCGCGGCCTTCTTGCTGTCGGATGCAAGCAGCGGCAGTGGGAACTCAGACGCGTTCACATTGGTCTGGCACCACCCTGCCGCTCTTATGCGACGTGTTAAGCGGATGCCAGATGGAAGGCGGGCCCATCGATCAGGTTCAGGCCACCAAGACGGACAATGTGGCTGATGATCTCGTCCACGCCCAATCCTTTGCCGATGCTGGCCATCACGAACGGTCGAGCGCCCCGTGCTCTGGCTGCGTCGTCATGCATAAGGGTAGTGTCGACACCCACGTAGGGGGCCAGGTCGATCTTGTTGATGACCAGAATATCTGAGCGCAACAGCCCCGGACCCTTCTTGCGGGGGATGTCTTGTCCTGCGGCGGTGTCGATCACATAGATCGTCACGTCTGCCAGTTCGGGTGAGAAGGTGGCGGCCAGATTGTCACCCCCGGATTCGATTAAGATAAGGTCCAGATCTGGGTGTCGAGCGTTCATATCCGCGATTGCGGCAAGGTTGATCGACGCATCTTCACGAATTGCCGTATGCGGGCATCCGCCAGTTTCTACTCCGCAGATACGGTCCAGCGGCAAGACCTGAGCGCGCATCAGGAATTCGGCATCCTCCCGCGTGTAGATGTCGTTTGTAATCACGGCCATTGATAGTTTCGGCGAAAGGGCGCGGGCGAGGGCTGCAGTCAGCGTGGTTTTGCCAGCACCGACCGGGCCGCCGATGCCGACGCGGAGGGGGCCGTTGGGAGAGGATGTCATGTGCGGAAGATCCTGGTTTCCATGGTTTCATGCGCCATCGCGGCAATGTCGGCGCCAGTCGTGAAAGTCGAAAGCGCCTCGGTTCTGGCACCAGTGCAGGAGCGGGCTGTGGCCAAGATGACTGGCGCGAGGGCAGCAAGGATGCGTTGCCCTTCGGCCTGTCCCAGCGGCAGGAAACGCACGGCGACAGAGACGAGTTGGGCGGCCAGTGTCTGAAGGTAAAGGGCGATTACCTCGGTCTCGGGAATCGCAAGGGGCGAAGTCGCAAGGCCAAGGGCAAGCACATAGGGCAAAGCAGGTGCTTCGGGATTGGTCAAGGCACGGAAGCCCCGCCCAAGTTCTGACGACTCAAGGGCGCGTTCGGCGGAAGGAACGTAAGCGTTGTAAAGATCGCCGAGTTCGGCAAAGTCCGCTCCTGGCCGACGGGACATCGACAGGAACACCGCGTCTGAGTGGCCCGAGCCATGGGCAATGACCGCCTCGATCCAGTCCTGCAATCCCTTGCCATTGCGGACGCGTTCCGTCGCAATCGCCCATTCCAGCCCCTGGCTATGTGCAAAGGCTCCGATCGGGAAGGCGGGTGAGAGTATCTGGGTAAGGCGAAGCCGGTCGAGATCAGCCATGGGCAAGGGGAAAGCCATGCGGGCCGTGGTCGTGGCCCAGCGTACGGCCATGACCATACGCGCCTCCTTCGGGGCGGAATGGCTCAAGCAGGGGTGTAAGCGAAGCGCCAAGTTGGGTCAGCATCGCTTCCAGTACATGATCTCTCCGGATGATCAGCCGGTTCTCACCGATCTGGCAGGGGGTGTGGCGATTCCCTATGTGCCAGGCAAGCCGGGCAAGGTTTGCTCCCCAGACCGCGATCACCGGCTCATCTGCCGCAAGCACTTCTATCAAGCGTCCATCATCAGTTTGCAAAGCGTCTCCAGCTTCGAGACTTGCTGTCTCGGCGAGATCGACGAGCACGGTGGCACCGTCGTCGCAGTTGATTCGTTTGCGGCGCAAGAAACGGTCGTCGTAGCACAGGGTTGCGCGGGCAGACGGTTCGCCTTGCCAGTGTCCACGGCGCTTGAGTGTGCGGGCGGGGAAGGGGAACATGAGCGGCCTCAATACAGAAAATAGCGCTGTGCCAAAGGCAGGACTTCGGCGGGTTCGCAGGTCAGAAGTTCGCCATCAGCGCGGACCTCGTAGGTCTCGGGGTGTACGTCGATCTGCGGCATGGCACTGTTCAGGATCATGTCCGCCTTGCCGATTCTGCGTGTGCCTTGAACGGCAAGTGTTTCCTTGGTCAGACCAAGCTGGCCGCGAAGCCCCGCGGCCTGTGCCGCTGCCGAGATGAAAAGCACCGAACTGCCGGCAAGCGCCTTGCCGAACGCCCCGAACATCAGACGCGAGCTTACCGGCTGCGGAGTTGGAATAGAGGCATTCGTATCGCCCATCTGGGCCATGACGATCATGCCGCCAACCAACACCATTTCGGGCTTGGCACCAAAGAAAGCTGGCCACCAGAGCACGAGATCTGCGCGCTTGCCGACTTCGACACTGCCAATATGGCGGGAGATCCCGTGGGCAATCGCGGGATTGATCGTGTATTTCGCGATGTAGCGGCGGGCGCGGAGATTGTCGTTTTGGCCTGACTCATCGGCCAGTCTTCCGCGTTGAAGCTTCATCTTGTGCGCTGTTTGCCAGGTGCGGGTGATCACTTCGCCGACCCGGCCCATGGCTTGACTGTCTGACGAGATGATCGAGAAGGCTCCGAGATCGTGCAAGATATCCTCGGCAGCGATGGTTTCGCGGCGAATGCGGCTTTCTGCAAAAGCCACATCCTCGGGGATGGTACGGTCAAGGTGATGACAGACCATCAGCATATCGAGGTGCTCTTCGATCGTGTTGACCGTATAGGGCATCGTCGGATTGGTGGATGAAGGGATAACCTTCGGATGGCTGACCACCTTCATGATGTCAGGCGCATGACCTCCGCCTGCGCCTTCGGTGTGAAAGGCATGAATCGTGCGCCCCTTGATCGCGGCAAGCGTATTCTCGACAAAGCCTGACTCATTGAGCGTGTCGGTGTGGATCATCACCTGCACATCCATCGCATCGGCAACAGACAGGCAGCAATCGATTGCGGCAGGAGTGGTCCCCCAATCCTCATGTAGTTTCAGGGCGCAGGCGCCGGCGCGGACCATTTCTTCCAATGCTTGCGGCCGGCTTGCGTTGCCCTTCCCCGAGAGTCCAAAGTTGATCGGGAAGGCATCAAGGGATTGCAGCATCCGCGCGATGTGCCACGGGCCGGGAGTGCAGGTCGTGGCAAGCGTGCCGTGAGCGGGACCGGTTCCACCGCCAAGCATTGTGGTGATGCCGGAGTGGAGCGCATCCTCGATCTGGCCCGGTGCTATGAAGTGAATGTGTGCGTCCATTCCACCCGCTGTCAGGATCTTGCCCTCGCCAGCGATGACCTCGGTCGAGGGGCCGACAACGATCGTCACTTCTGGTTGGGTGTCGGGGTTTCCCGCCTTGCCGATCGCATGGATCAGCCCGTCCCTCAGCCCGACGTCGGCCTTGTAGACGCCGGTGTGGTCCAGGATCAGCGCGTTGGTGATCACCGTATCCACCGCGCCACCGGCGCGAGGAATCTGGCTTTGCCCCATTCCGTCCCGGATAACCTTGCCGCCGCCGAACTTTACTTCCTCACCATAGGTGGTGAGGTCATGTTCCACCTCGATTATGATGTCAGTGTCTGCCAAACGGACTCGGTCGCCCGTCGTGGGGCCGTACATTGCCGCGTAGTCCGTTCGGGCTATGCGGGTCGCCATTCAGAGTTCCCCCATCACAACTGCGTTGAAGCCATAGACCCGACGTGCACCTGCATAGGGTACCAACCGCACTTCGCGGTTTTGGCCGGGCTCGAAGCGCACGGCAGTTCCGGCGGGAATGTCGAGCCTCTGTCCACGTGCGGCGGCTCGGTCGAATGCAAGGCCGGGATTGGTCTCGGCAAAATGGTAGTGGCTTCCGACCTGTACTGGCCTGTCGCCAGTGTTCGCAACCATCAACACCGTCACCGACGCATTTCGGTTCAGTTCGATTTCGCCCTCGGCGGGGAAAACTTCGCCGGGGATCATCGCCGAACCCGGAGTTTGGTGGCGACAAGAACCCCCGCGACAAGCAGTACCGCCAATCCGCCAAGGTGATCGGGTTCTGTCAAAAAGTGCATTAATGTCGCGTGGCTGTGATCACCGGCATGAGCGATCGCCGCGGTTGGGGCCAGAAGACACAGGAGAGAAAGGGGTTTCATCAGGTTTTCCTTAGCGGATTGGGTGATGCACAGTCACAAGTTTGGTGCCGTCGGGAAACGTTGCTTCGACCTGCACCGACTGGATCATTTCGGGGACCCCCTCCATGCACTGATCTCGGGTGATGACATGCGCACCGGCTTGCATGAGATCGGACACAGAGCGCCCGTCGCGAGCTCCCTCCACCACATAGTCAGTGATCAGCGCGATGGCTTCGGGATGGTTGAGTTTCACTGCGCGTGCCAGCCGGTTACGGGCAACCATGGCGGCCAAACTCACAATTAGCTTCTCCTTCTCGCGCGGGGTCAGGTTCATGGCGCTAGTCCCTGCATTTGCCAGACCCTTGGCAGGGGTTGACCGGTCAAAAGTGCGATGACACGCCCCAAGTAAACCTTCAGCGGCCATAGGTCGGTGGCAGTGGCGCGCAACAAGGTGCGACCGTTCCAACCCGACGTGGCGGCCGTCACGTCGGCTGGTACGTTCAGAGATCGCAGTGTTGCTGCTGCATCTTCGGTGCCGGGACCACAGTACGCGACGCTTGCAAAGACATGGGCAGGGCCAAGCATCGCAATCGTCGAACTGCGTGCGAGCGCATCGGAGGAGAGATCAACCGACTCGATATGCAAGGGGCGGCCCTGCACATTGACCACTCGGCGATCAGTGAAGCGGACGTTTGTTACCACTTCGCCCATCGCGCGGCGGCCGAGGACAACTATTTCAACAAGCAGGCAGTGCGCCTCCGGTCCAAGCTCTATGCGGGTCTCACGAGAGAGAGCTGCCCCCTGAAAAAGGATCGTCTCTTGCGGCAGCCAATCCAGTGAGGCTTTGGCACCGACGTCGGCCCTTATTGCGAGCCGGGCCTGTCCTGTCGGCGCAAGGTAGGCTCGCTCGGCGGTCTGAGTGGTGGCGGTCAGCGCCGCTCCTGCGTCGACCGATATACCATAGTCGAGGCAATCCCCCGAAGTCAGGCCGCCGGAGGTATTGAGAAATACGGCCTCGGGGCGCGATCCGGTGACACGTGGCAGCATTATCCGCGCCGAACCCGACTGCGACAGATCGACCAGACGGCTTTCGCCGCGCGCCACTGATATCGACAGGAACGCACGACCACGAGCGCGTTGCATCGCAACCGCCTTTGTCTCGCTCTGATGGATCGCAACTTGAATCATCTTATACCTGTTTCAGGGTCAATTTGAGCGTAGAGGCGTTCGCTTGTTGAAGGGTTGACGGTTTTGGCGAGGCGCGCCGGATCAACCTGCGCCTTGTCTGCCTATGGAAGTGGCGGTTTGCCTTTCAAATAGACATTGCGTGTTAGCCTGGCCGAATGATTTTCGACTGAATGAACTGTGGCGGCATGGCAAATTCGGAGTTGCTCACCGCTCCGAAAAGCCGAGTCGCAAGATTAAGCTCTTTTGGTTAGGCCTCGAATGGCATTGGCCGTGGCGATGACAGTGCTTTAGGACGCGGTGTCAAATACGGCGCTGCAAACTACACCTGCCGTTCCAAAGGAGCGCGCGAGGCAGCACTTCATGCGCGGGCGAAATCTGCTGAGGTTCGCCTCAGTGTCCAGTTTTAACGAACATCAATTCAGATAAGACTGCTCTCTCTGGCCCCGAGTAGGCGTCAAGGCGACTCGTGCAGCTGCTTTTGTCGATTGGCGCAGTATCGTTGATGCCTGAAGCCGAACGGGGCAGGGGATCAGCGGCGAGTTCACGTTTGCCTGACTGTACCTCGTGCAACTATCCAAAGGCATGCCCAACATCACTGTCTTGGTGAGCTATGGCATTCTACGTCAGTTCAGTCTGACAGTCTGATACTCAAGCTCTATCGACGGGCAGGATTTGTTAGACCTTTCCGTCCCCGCCGGGCAGCTACCGCCCGAAGCCATTGGCTGCGAAGTTCGTTCTGCTTCAGGGCGAAGGCACGTGGCATTGCCACCAGCCCATTTCTCTAGGCCGAATTGTTCGCAGTCAGCGATGCAGATGCCATAGGTACCGAACACGCGGAAGAAACCAGGCCCGCACTTCGGCACCACTTCACCGAAGAGTTCGTTCAGATGCTCGCACTGACCAACGCCCCAGTCGCTCTCACAATGTGCCATGTTCCACGCGCGATAGAATTCCTTGGCCTCATATGAACCATAGCAAGTACCGCCACGGGTAATGAACCCGTCCGGACAGTTTTTCACACACGTGCCGCCATCGGCCGTATAGCCAGTTGGGCAAGCCGAAAGGCATGTGCAGGCCTTTCCCGACACCAGCGGTGGTTCGACACCCGCCTCGCTGAAGTCGGCGACCTGAAGCGTCGTTGTGGCGGTAGTCAAGACGTCGGTGCTGTCAGCAAGGTGCATGGTGCTGCGCAGTTCGAAGGTCTTGCCTTCCAAATCAGATTCTGTACCCACAAAATCGGCGAAAGCGCCAGAAATGTCATATCCCGCGCGTTTTCCGCCTGCCGTCAGATCTGCTTTGACCGCTTCGTCCTTCTCGACATTCCAGATGACCTTGGTCGCGCCGACTTTGCCGTTGCGGTCTTTCTCGACGATCTCGACCTTGCCATAGAACGCACCATCCCCCGCTGCCACGGGGACTAGCCGCTGAAGCTGCACGCGCAAGATCGAGGGCATGAGATTCACGTCGTTCAGGACATTCTCATTCACGTCGCGCATGGCGTACGTGTAAAGCGCGGTCTGCA
>JBATMT010000514.1:0-3215 GCA_049289975.1 Paracoccaceae bacterium
GGCCAAATTGATCGAGCGTCAGGATTACGAAGCCTGGTCGCCAGACCAGGGCTGAAGCGATGGCTGAAAACGTCACTGAGGTTCTTGCCGGCGCTGCGGTACTTGCGGTTGCTGTGGGATTTGCCGCTTGGGCCGGCCTTGGCACTGCCGTGGGCCCCGCGCCGGGTAGCTATCCGCTCAAGGCCAGTTTCCGGTCAGTTGATGGCATCAGCATCGGCACAGACGTGCGACTGGCTGGTGTGAAAATTGGGACAGTTACCGGACTTTCGCTGAACCCTCAGACCTACTACGCAGATGCGACGGTCAGCGTGAAAGATGGCATCGAGGTGCCAGACGACAGTGCGATCCTGATTTCATCCGAGGGACTTCTTGGCGGCAACTTCGTCGAGATTCAGCCGGGCGGCAGTTCGACCATGCTGGAAGCTGGCGCCGAGATCGAGGATACGCAAGGTGCGGTCGGGCTGATCCAGCTTCTGATGAAGTTTGTGAGCGGCGACAAGGGCGATAGTTCCTCAAGCAGCGAGCCAGCGGCGCCGTGACGTTTATCGTTCGTCCACTTCTCGCGGTGTGCGCACTGGTGGCGAGCGCATGGGCGTGCGGGGCAGAGGATGTCGCGGAAGCGCCTGGCGCGATCCTGCGCGGTCTGGACAAGATGTCGAGCCAGATCACCGACCTGTCGGTAAAGAACGGCGACACCGTAACCTTCGGCACGCTTTCGGTCAGCGTATCTGATTGCCGGTTTCCGGCAAAAGACCCTGCGGCCAATGCCTACGCCCATGTGATTATTTCGGATGCAACCGGAGCCACTGACTTTGATGGCTGGATGATTGCGTCAAGTCCGGCTTTGTCGGCTCTGGATCATCCGCGTTACGATGTTTGGGTTCTGCGCTGCATGAGTAACTGAGGCGTCGGCACGTCGCCGTTCCGGAAATCCGCACGCTCCTCCAATGCCTTTGCCAGTCTTTTTCTATAGGCGGCCTGCGGGATCTCGATCGCGCCAAGAGACGCAAGATGTGGGGTCAGGAACTGGGTGTCGAACAGGTTGAAGCCACTTAACCTCAGGCGGTCAACCAGATAAGCCAGCGCGATCTTTGAAGCATCGGTAGCTGTTGAAAACATGCTTTCGCCAAAGAACGCCCGACCCAGCGTCACGCCGAACACGCCGCCGATCAGTGAGCCGTTCTGGTAGACCTCAAGCGATTGGGCGTGACTCGCGTCATGCAGGTCCGCATAGAGTTGGTGCAGTTCGTCGTTGATCCATGTTTCGGGACGGTTGGCGCAAGCGCGCACGACAGCAGGGAAATCGCGATTGACCGCAATCTCGTAGCAACCAGCAAGGATGCGTCGGGCAAGCGAGCGCGAAATGTGGAATCCCTCGAGCGGGAAGATACCGCGCAGGCGCGGCTCCACCCAGTGCAGTTCCTTGCTGTCGCGTGCCTCGGCCATCGGGAAGATGCCGCGCGCGTAGGCGCGCAGCAGGAGCGCCGGGGTCAGGTGGACGTCAGTGCTCATCGTGCTGGTCCGCCGGGTTGAGCGGCGGCGCAACAGACGCACAACCGATTGCCAGCGCCCCCCGCAGCGCCGTTAACCGTAAGTCCGGGCCAGCCACTTTTCGAGCCAGTGGATCGAGTAGTTGCCGTTCTGGATGTCTTCTTCGGCCAAAAGCGCGTGGAATAGCGGAATGGTCGTCTCGACCCCTTGACCGTCGATGATCAGCTCAGACAGCGCGCGTTTAAGGCGCGCCAATGCCTCTGGCCGGTCGCGGCCCTGAACGATCAGCTTACCGATGAGGCTGTCGTAGTAGGACGGGATAGTATAGCCATCATAAAGCGCGCTATCCATCCGCACTCCAAGTCCGCCCGGCGCGTGGAACTGGGTGATCTTGCCGGGGCGCGGCGCAAAGTCCGGCACCTTTTCGGCGTTGATCCTCACCTCGATGGCGTGGCCTTTGACCTTGAGATCTTCTTGACGGAATTCCATCGGCAAACCGGCGGCGACGCGGATCTGCTCACGTACCAGATCGACTCCAAAAATGCCCTCTGTTACCGGGTGTTCCACTTGCAAGCGGGTGTTCATCTCGATGAAGTAGAATTCGCCATCCTCGTAGAGGAATTCAATGGTACCAGCGCCAATGTAGTTGATCGCAGCCACGGCATCGGCGCAGACCTTGCCGATCTTGGCGCGGATTTCATCGGTGATGACAGGGCCGGGGGCTTCCTCGAATACCTTCTGGTGGCGGCGTTGCAACGAGCAATCGCGTTCGCCAAGGTGGACCGCCTTGCCTTTGCCATCGCCAAAGACCTGAATCTCGATGTGGCGCGGCTTTTGCAGATACTTCTCGATGTAGACTTCATCGTTGCCGAAAGCCGCCTTTGCCTCGCTGCGTGCGGTGCGGAAGGCCACTTCGATTTCTTCGTCGTTCTGGGCGACCTTCATTCCGCGGCCGCCACCGCCGGCTGTCGCCTTGATGATGACAGGGTAACCAATTTCCTTGCCGACGCGTTTGGCATCTTCAACATCAGCAACGCCACCCTCAGACCCCGGAACCACCGGAATGCCCAGACGCTTCGCCGTATCCTTGGCGGTGATCTTGTCACCCATGATGCGGATATGTTCGGCGGACGGGCCTATGAAGGTGATGCCGTGATCCTCGAGTACTTGCACGAAGGCTGCATTTTCCGACAGGAAACCATAGCCGGGATGTATCGCCTCGGCGCCAGTGATTTCGCAGGCCGAGACGATGGCCGGGATCGACAGATAGCTTTGCGACGACGGGTTCGGCCCGATGCAGACGCTTTCGTCGGCCATGCGGACGTGCATGGCATCGGCATCGGCGACCGAGTGAACGGCGACCGACTTGATGCCCATTTCCTTGCAGGCACGGATCACACGGAGCGCAATCTCGCCCCGGTTCGCGATCAGGATCTTTGTGAACATCTCTGCCTCACTCGATGATGAGGAGGGGTGCGCCATATTCGACGGGCGACCCGTCTTCGACTAGGATGCGCTTGACTGTCCCGGCGCGCGGCGCGGGAATATGGTTCATGGTCTTCATCGCTTCGATGATCAGGACGGTCTGGCCTTCCTTGACTGGCGTGCCGATGGCGATGAACGGATCAGAGCCTGGTTCAGGCGACAGATAGACAGTTCCGACCATCGGCGAGGAGACAGCGCCGGGATGGCTTGCGGGGTCGCCGGAAGCTTGAACCGCGGGC
>JBATMT010000515.1:0-2636 GCA_049289975.1 Paracoccaceae bacterium
GGCTCTGGCAACGACCTGATCCGTGGCGGCTATGGGTCGGATCTCTTGTACGGAGACGCGGGCGACGACACGCTGACAGGCTCTTTTGGCAGCGACACCCTCTACGGCGGCGTTGGCAACGACAGACTTTTGGTCGGCGAAGGTGGCAGTTTTGCCGATGGCGGGGATGGCGAGGACGCGCTCTATGGTGGCAGCAGGGCAGACACTCTCATTGGCGGCGATGGCCGCGACTACATGATTGGCCTGCAAGGCAACGACAGCATCTCTGGCGGCAGCGACGCCGACACTATCTTGGGAGAATCGGGCGACGACTACCTAAGGGGTGACGACGGAAACGACTGGATATCGGCGGGTGTCGGCAACGACACAGTTTTCGGTGGCGCGGGTGCGGACTCTGTCTGGGGCGTTAGTGGGCTAGACGAGATCTATGGCGGCGACGGCGGGGACAAGCTTTACGGTGGTGACAAGAGCGACAGACTTTTCGGCGATGACGGCGCCGACCTGCTCGTCGGAAATCTGGGAGCCGACTTGCTCTCTGGCGGCCTTGGCCGAGATACACTGACTGGCGGCGCAGGTGCGGACCGGTTCGTGTTTGGTGCAGCGTCAGAAATGGCAACTGACACAATCACCGATTTTGCCAGAAACCTCGACAAGCTGGATTTCTCTGGCCTTGGCCTTCACTTTTCTGGGACGGGTCAGTTCTCGGGCCAAACAGGCGAACTGCGCTTCAATCCGGGCCGAGGAGGCGGCTTCCTGAGCCTCGATCTCGATGGAGACGGCAATTCCGACGCTTCACTTTGGCTGACAAACGTGACCGGTCTCAGTTCGTCCGACTTCATTTTTTAACGCACCGATCCGCCAGAGCTTTAGGCAAATTCTGTCTGCCTTGCCTTGCCCTAAGCTTCTCGCCATGATTGCCGCGAACCACGCGGGGGTAAGTATGCGTAAGTTTCTGGTCGTGCTGGACGACAGTCGAGAGTGCCTGAATGCGATGCGTTTTGCAGCGCTGAGGGCATCTCACACGGGTGGCGGCGTAACGATCCTTTCGATTATTCCGGCAGAAGAGTTCCAGCATTTCATGGGCGTTGCAGATCTCATGCGGCAAGAAGCGCGTGAGCGTATCGAAGCCCATTTTGAGGTCTTCGCCAAATGGATGCGAGACCGGCAGGGCGTAAATCCGGAACTCGTTATCCGTGAAGGTGAGCCGGTCGCCGAGATACTCGCCCTGATCCGGGAAGACACTCAGATTGGCGTGCTTGTCCTTGGCGCCGGCACCGAAAAATCTGGCCCCGGCCCACTGGTGACGCAAATGTCGCGCACGTCCGGAAATTTGCCGATACCGATCACGATAGTCCCGGGCGAGATATCGAAAGAGCGGCTTGAGGCCATAACCTGACGCTGACAAACCAGAAATTCGGTCTGTCTGAGCAATCCCAGCGCGCTTTGTGAACTGCCTTTGGAGCAATGCGACATTGGCGTGCCTCCCGCTCACCTTGACTTCACCGCCCCCGAAGCGCATATCCGACCAGAACAGTCGGAGACCAAAATGTTCATCCAGACAGAATCCACGCCAAATCCCGCAACCTTGAAGTTCCTGCCGGGCCAAACAGTGCTAGAGATGGGTACGGCCGATTTTCCGTCCGCCGAAGCCGGACAGAAATCGCCTCTTGCACGCCGGATCTTTACTGTGACAGGCGTGACGGGCGTATTTTTCGGGACGGATTTCGTGACCGTCACCAAAGCCGATCCTGTCGACTGGCAGCACATCAAGCCCGCCATCCTTGGAGCCATCATGGAGCACTTCCAGTCCGGCTCGCCGATCATGGAAGGGATTGAACGACCGCAGGGCGGTCATGCCGCGCACGACGGTCCCGACGAAGATGTCGTGAAACAGATCAAGGAACTTCTGGATACGCGCGTCCGCCCGGCCGTTGCTCAGGATGGCGGCGACATTACCTTCCACGGTTTTGATCGCGGTATCGTCTATCTGCATATGCAAGGCGCCTGCGCGGGCTGTCCCTCCTCCACTCTCACGTTGAAGATGGGAATTGAAAACCTCCTGCGGCACTATATCCCTGAAGTTCTTGAAGTCCGGCCAGTCGCGGCCTGATCAATCGGACGGGCTATGGCGAGTTTGCCTCTGATCTTGGCCTTTGATACCTCGGCCGCGCACTGCGCGGCCGCAGTCATTTCCGGCGATTCTGTTCTGGCAGAAATGCACGAGCCGATGTTGAAAGGTCAGGCAGAGCGGCTCGTTCCGATGCTGCAAGACTGTTTGGCCCAGTCCGGCGCAGCATGGGATCAGCTGACCGCTCTCGGCGTTGGGACCGGGCCGGGAAACTTCACCGGAACGCGAATTGCCGTCTCAACGGCGCGGGGGATCGCACTGGCACGCGGCATTCCGGCACGCGGTGTCAGTACCTTTGACGCCTTGGCATTCGGCCTGCAGGCCCCACTGCTTGTTTCAATCGACGCGCGGCAGGGCCGTATGTATCTGCGCCGTTACCTGAACGAAGCCGAACAGCCGTTCATCAGCGCCTTGGACGCACTCCCCGATGACATTTCGGTCGCGGGAATGAAGGTATGCGGTGATTTTGCCGAGGAGCTTTCCGCAAGGACTGGGGCTACCGTCGTGC
>JBATMT010000516.1:0-3508 GCA_049289975.1 Paracoccaceae bacterium
GGTCAGGCCGGTGGCGCGCTGGAGCATGTTCAGGACACGCTCGCCGATCAGGCGGCTTTTGCCCGTCTGGCGCGGCAGATCATCAAGGATCTTGGCTACGGCGACCAATTGGGCGACGACCCGGACGAGACTGAAGAAGACAGCGGCGACAATGCCGAACCCGACGATCAGCCCGATACGTCGGAAAGCCAGGACGACAGCCAGTCCGACGAGGAAGAGGCAAGCCCCGAGCAAAGCCAGGAACAGCAGCAGGACGCCGCCGAATCCAAGATGACCATGGACGACATGGCCGACATGGAGCAGGGCGAAGAAGCCGACATGCCCGAAAGCGACGCGCCGCTCGATCCGCCTCCCCCTGCGCCACATTCTGCGGCAGACCCGAACTATGCCGTCTATACCACCGACTACGACGAGGAGATCAAGGCCGAGGACCTCGCCGAACCGGCAGAACTTGAACGCCTGCGCGCCTACCTTGACCAGCAGCTTGAACCCTTGAAAGGCGCGGTGTCGCGCCTTGCCAACAAGCTGCAACGCCGTCTTCAGGCCCAGCAGAACCGTTCATGGGAATTCGATCTGGAGGAGGGTACTCTTGATGCGGGCCGCCTTGCACGAGTGGTCGCCAACCCGACGACGCCGCTGTCGTTCAAGGTCGAAAAGGACACCGAGTTCCGAGACACCTGCGTGACGCTGCTTCTGGACAATTCCGGCTCCATGCGCGGCCGCCCCATCTCGATTGCCGCCATCTGTGCCGACGTTCTGGCCCGCACTCTGGAACGCTGTCAGGTCAAGGTCGAGATACTCGGCTTCACGACGCGCGCCTGGAAGGGCGGTCAAAGCCGCGAGCGTTGGCTGGGCGCCGGACGCCCGCAGCAACCGGGCCGCCTGAACGACCTGCGCCACATCATCTACAAATCCGCCGACGCGCCCTGGCGCCGGGTCCGCTCGAACCTCGGCCTGATGATGAAGGAAGGTCTGCTGAAGGAAAACATCGACGGCGAGGCACTCGAATGGGCGCACCGCCGCATGTCGCACCGGCCCGAGCAGCGCCGGATCCTCATGGTCATTTCCGACGGCGCACCGGTTGATGATTCCACGCTCTCGGTCAACCCGGCCAACTATCTTGAGAAGCACCTGCGGGATGTCATCGCCATGGTCGAAAAGAAGAAGCTGGTTGAACTGATCGCAATCGGCATCGGCCATGATGTGACCCGTTACTACGAACGCGCCGTCACCATCACCGACGTTGAACAGCTTGCCGGTGCCATGACCGAACAACTGGCGAGCCTGTTCGACAGCGATCCCCGTGCCCGCAAACGTGCCGGCATGAAGCGCGCGGCCTGATTGTTTCTGGCAGCGCTCACCAATTCGAGCGGCAGGGGGCCGTCTGCCCCCTGACCCCCGAGGATATTTTCAGCAGAAAATGAGGCAGTGATGTTTCAGACTTTCGAAGTGACCTCGCAACCCGAGTTTGGCCCCGAGCGGCTGAAGCATCTGCGGGAAAAACTCACCAAGGCGGGTGTGGACGGTTTCATCGTGCCGCGCGCCGATATCCATCAGGGCGAATACGTCGCCCCTGCTGACGAGCGTCTGAAATGGTTGACGGGCTTCACAGGTTCAGCCGGCTTCTGCATCGTGCTGCCGCACATCGCAGGTGTGTTCATCGACGGCCGCTATCGGACACAGATCAAGAGCCAGGTGGATCTGGCGCATTTTACACCGGTGCCGTGGCCCGAGATCAAACCCGGCGACTGGCTGGCGGATCAGATGCCAAACGGCGGAAAAATTGCCTTCGATCCTTGGCTCCATACCGCCCGCGAGATTGCCGATCTTGAGGAGCGGCTACAGGGAACTGGGATAACTCTTGCCGAAAGCAAGAACTACGTGGACAGCATCTGGCAAGACCGGCCTGCACCTCCCAGTGGCATTGTGAGCATCCATCCTCTGGAACTGGCGGGCGAAAGCTCTTCCTCCAAGCGCGCAAGGCTTGGCGATGAGCTGCGAAAGGCGGGCCAGAAAGCCGTCGTGCTGACATTGCCAGATTCGATTTCGTGGCTGTTCAACATCCGCGGCAGTGACGTGGCCCGAAACCCGGTGGTGCAGGCCCTCGCCATCCTGCACGCAGATGGCAAGGCAGAACTGTTCATCGACCCTGCCAAGATCACCGATCCGCTCGTCTCGCATCTGGGGTCATGGGTCCAGTTGCAGCATACGGACAGTTTTGAACCCGCTCTGCTTGCCTTGCAGGGACCTGTCAGGGTCGATCGCGGGACCGCACCGTTCAAAGTCTCTCGTATCCTGAAGTCTGCCAACATCGAAGTTGTCTGGGGCGCAGATCCGTGCCTGCTGCCGAAGGCCTGCAAGAATGCGACGGAAATAGCCGGGATGACCGAAGCCCATCTTCGCGATGGTGCGGCAATGGTGGAGTTCCTGTGCTGGCTGGACCACGAGGCCCCCAAGGGCACGCTGACTGAAATCGACGTCGTCCGCGCGCTCGAAGGATTCCGACGTGCAACAAACGTTCTGAAGGAAATCAGCTTCGAGACCATCTGCGGGACCGGCCCGAATGGGGCGATCATGCACTATCGGGTTTCGGAAGTGACAAACCAGCCCCTGCGCGAAGGCGAGATCGTAGTGGTGGATTCTGGCGGGCAATATATTGATGGGACCACCGACATCACGCGGACCGTTGCCATCGGTCCCGCCGCTGATGAGGTTCGCGCCTGCTTTACGCGTGTGCTTCAAGGAATGATTGCCATTTCCCGCCTGCGCTGGCCCAAGGGTCTGGCCGGTTCGCATCTGGATGCGCTGGCGCGCTACCCACTGTGGCTTGCCCATCAGGACTATGACCACGGCACTGGTCACGGAGTTGGTGCCTATCTGTCAGTCCATGAAGGCCCGGCCGGACTGTCACGGCGCTACGATGTCCCTCTGGACGCCGGGATGATCTTGTCGAACGAACCAGGCTATTACCGTGAGGGCGCCTTTGGCATCCGCATCGAAAATCTGGTCGTGGTCGAGGCCGCCACACCGCCAGGCACCGGCGATACCTCGCGTGAGATGTTGACCATGCGGACGCTTACCTATGTGCCGATCGACCGCCGCCTGATTGCGGCGCAGATGCTGACGCGGGCGGAAGTGGACTGGATCGACAGCTATCATGCCGAAGTGCTTGCCAAAATCGGCCCGCGTGTTTCAGAAAAAGCGCTCGACTGGCTCAAGGCCGCATGCGTAGCGCTTTGAGCTACCAGGGTTGGGAATAATTCGGCTTGCCGTTGCTGGCATCGGCAGGCGGAATGAATTTTTCTGCCGTGTTGTTCTGCACGATGATGCGTCCAGAACACCCATCGAGACGGATGCGGGGGAACTGACCTCGCAGCCCATCGGCATGACGGACCTGATTGCCAACCAGTTCGACATTCGTCGAGCCATGCACCCGTATGCCGTTATAGCTGGACGATGAAATCTTGTTGTCGCGGATGACCACGTCAGAATACGGACCGTCGTGCAT
>JBATMT010000517.1:0-1575 GCA_049289975.1 Paracoccaceae bacterium
AAAGACATGATCGCGGACGGCAGCCCGGTCTCCCGACCCGGCGAACCTGCTGGACCTGGCCCAACCGATCAAAGCCGGTTCGGCCGGAACACCCGACAAAATGCGGTCAAGTATCTCGATTGCGGCGGAAACCCGCGCGGCTGGTGTCATCTGAAGTTCACCTTAAAATGCCGCGCAACACGCTTTTATCGGTTCACATGACCCGATAGTTCGGGCTTTCGCGGGTGATCTGTACGTCATGCACATGGCTTTCCTTCAGACCTGCGCCGGTTATCCGCACAAACTGGCAGTTGGCGCGCATCTCGGCCACGGTCCGGTTGCCGGTGTAGCCCATCGCCGCCCGCAGGCCACCGACCAGTTGGTGAACGACTGCCGCAGCAGAACCTTTGTAGGGCACCTGCCCCTCGATCCCTTCCGGCACCAGCTTGTCGCTGGCTGCGTCTTTCTGGAAATAGCGGTCGGCCGAACCACGCGCCATGGCACCAAGCGAGCCCATGCCGCGATAGGATTTGAACGACCGCCCGTTCCACAAGATCACTTCGCCGGGGCTTTCGTCGGTCCCCGCGATGGCAGAGCCGACCATCGCGCAAGACGCGCCCGCAGCAATCGCCTTGGCGAAATCGCCCGAATACTTGATCCCGCCATCGGCGATGATCGGGATGTCTCCGGCGGCACCCGCCGCATCCATGATCGCTGTCAGCTGCGGAACACCCACGCCCGCAACGATTCGTGTCGTGCAGATCGAGCCGGGACCGATCCCGACCTTGACGGCGTCGGCACCCGCACCGATCAACGCCCGTGTCGCCTCGGCGGTGGCCACGTTGCCAGCGATCACCTGAACCCGGTTCGACAGCTTCTTGATCCGCTCGACCGCCTTGGCCACACCCTCGCTGTGACCATGCGCGGTGTCGATCACCACCATGTCGACGCCCGCATCGATCAGCGCCTGACTGCGTTCAAAGCCTGCATCACCCACTGTCGAGGCAGCAGCAACGCGCAGGCGGCCCTGATCATCCTTGCAGGCATGCGGATTGAGTACGGCCTTCTCGGTGTCCTTGAGCGTCAGAAGACCGGTCAGCTTGCCCTGCCCGTCCGTCACCAGAAGCTTCTCGATCCGCCTCGCCTTCATCAGGCTTTTTGCTGCTTCCAGATCGGCAGGTTCCTGCAACAGCGCGAGATTGTCCGATGTCATCATTACCCGCACCGGCGTCCGGTCGTCAGAGGCAAAGCGCATGTCGCGGTTTGTCACGATGCCCACCACGCGGCCCGTCTCGTCCACCACCGGAAAACCGGTGACGTTGTAACGGTCCTGCAACGCCTTGGCATCGGCCAGTGTCTGATCGGGTCGAAGCGTGATCGGATTGTCTACGACACCGCTTTCGAACCGCTTGACGCGGCTGACTTCGGCGGCTTGCTCAAGAAGTCCGAGATTGCGGTGAATGACCCCGATCCCGCCGGTCTGCGCCATGGCAATTGCCATGCGCGCTTCGGTGACCGTGTCCATCGCCGAAGACAGAAGCGGGATGTTCATCCGGATCGCCTTCGTCACGAAGGTCGAGGTATCGGCGTCTGATG
>JBATMT010000518.1:0-1669 GCA_049289975.1 Paracoccaceae bacterium
CACTTGGGCCGGGCGCAAGTCGCGGAACGAGGGACAGTGAGCTGAGGTACGGCTGTTCCGGGCCGCCCTCATGACTGTGATGTAGGAATGCAACGCTATTGTGAAAAGACCGGTCGCACAGATGTGATCGGTTATTTGTCCAGTGCATCGGGCCAATTGGCCTCAGCTTTCTGGATAATCGACGCAAGACCGGGCTGTAGCCGGGCCAAAACCGTCGAGTCGTGAAGCAGGTAGAGCTTGCCCTCATAGATGACAAAAGCGCCCGGCTCCGCTGTGCCAGTGTGACCTTCAGCGACCGAATAGGCGCAATAGCCGCCGAATTGCGGGGCAAATGCCTCAGGGTCCATCTCGAACTGCATCAGCGTCTCGGGTGTGGCAAAGTACCAGGTCGCGCCGCGCCACATGAGGGCGTTTTTCTGACTGCCGCGCACCGGGCCGCCTGCCTTGAAATAGGAGACCGCATCATAGCCAGACAGGGCTATTCCACCGGGTGCATAGTAAAAAGGTTCGTCGGCGTGGCAGACGCCTTGGCATGTCATGCCGATCACGGCAAAAGCGACACCCGCCAAGGCTCGGGACAAGACGATCATCGGGCACTCCAGAAAGCCGGGAACGGCTTGCTTTTGGCGAACAATGGCACGGGAACGGCGCAAGAAAAACCCGCCTCCCGCAAGCGTGATCGAGTGTGACGCGTTGGTCACGTTCAGGTCGGGCGACGGGTCGCTGCGTAAAGCGCAACGGCGGCGGCGTTGGAGACGTTGAGCGAGCCGAAGCTGCCAGCGTAAGAAATGCGTACGAGCCTGTCGCACGTGTCCCGTGTGCGGTCGCGCAGCCCCGGTCCCTCTGCCCCCATCACCAGACCGATGGGACGGCCCCTGACGTCGGCCAGCGCATCTTCCAGCGTTTCTGTCGCTTCGCCGTCAAGCCCCAGAAGCACGTAGCCCATGCCCTTCAAATTTTCCATTTCGTCAGCAAGATTGGTGACGCGTACATAGGGCTGCCGTTCAAGCGCGCCACTGGCAGTTTTGGCCAGGGCACCGGTTTCGGGCGCGGAATGGCGCAGGGGGGCGATGACGGCACGGGCGCCAAACACCTCTGACGATCTCAGCACGGCACCGACATTGTGCGGGTCGGTGACGCGGTCGAGCAGCACCAGCAGGGGAGCACCGCTGCCACTGATCGCGATTTGCTCGAGCGTACCCCAGTGTAGCGGCTTGACCTCTAGCGCAGCGCCTTGATGAACGTTTTCGGGATCAAGCGGCACGATGCTTTCGAAGTTGCGCGGCTCGACGATCTCGGGCTCGAGCCCACTGGCCGCAACCGCATCGCCAAGCCTGTCGGCGGCATTGCGTGTCAAGACCAGCTTCAGCTTGGTGCGCGCCGGATTTAGAAGCGCGTCGCGCACGGCGTGCAAGCCGAAGAGCCATACTGTTTCGGCAGCCGCAGCGCGTTTGGCTCGCTCCTTGTCGACGACCCATGTCGGTTTTTTCATTCTTGCCCTCGTTCAGGAAGCGGCTGACAATGCGCCGGAGCGGCCCGCGAAATCAACCCCGCCTGTGCGGCCCAAGCGGGGAATTTCTTCCTTGACGCCCCATCCGGGGCGGATTAATCAGCCCGCCAGTGGGCGACGTGCTGCAAGGTGCGGCAGCGGACTGTAACTCCGCCGAGG
>JBATMT010000519.1:0-5150 GCA_049289975.1 Paracoccaceae bacterium
CGCGGTGGTAGCTCAGTTGGTTAGAGTACCGGCCTGTCACGCCGGGGGTCGCGGGTTCGAGCCCCGTCCACCGCGCCACCTTTCCCGGATCGCCCGAGCCGTTCCCTTGCGGGAACCGCCTGTCACAGGCACCCATGCGCGGTGGTAGCTCAGTCGGTTAGAGTACCGGCCTGTCACGCCGGGGGTCGCGGGTTCGAGCCCCGTCCACCGCGCCATTTTCTCAAATCTCATGTCCTGCATCATCGGGCAAAGGGGCTGCCTGCTCGGCGCTGGCGCACCTTTCTCTGACGATACTTGCCGAAAGAACTTGCCCGGTGCCATTTTCCGACCGGAAGTACCCCGGGGTGAATGGACCGCAGGTCCAGAGGGGCAGCGCCCCTAGAGCGTCAGCCGATAACGGACGTGCCCGTCATCCTTGGTGAACTGGTCATAGAGCGCGCGCGCCACATGATTGTCGTGGTCGGTGTTCCAGTAAAGCCGCTTCCAGCCCTTGCCCCGCGCCACCGTGATCAGGTCCTCGATCAATGCGCGTGCCACGCCACGCCCGCGCGCCTGTGGGTCAACGAACAGATCTTCCAGATAGCAATCGTCGCCCATCACCCATGTCGAAGGGTGATGCTGGTGGATGGCGAAGCCCACCGCCTGCCCATCCACGAACGCCAGCCGCGCCTTCAGCGTCGAAGCAGGGTCCATCAGCCGAGCCCAAGTGAAGTCGGTCACATCCTCGGGCAGGGGGACCGAATAGTAATCAAGAAACCCCTGCCATAGGCCGCGCCATGCGTGCCTGTTGCCTGGTTCGGCCCAACGGATCAAAACATCAGCCATGTCATTGCAAACCTTTGTGATAACACGAGTTTTTTACCATCCTGATCGCGCGTTGTCACGTCTGATCACAGGCTCGCGCCCCCCACTGGCGCGAACCCCGGACCCGGCGTAAGCAGTCCGCGAAGCCGGGATTTGCCGGGCGGACAGACCTCCACCGCCGACGCGACAGACCCAGACGGCTTCACCTATGTCCCCCGCCGAAACATCATGCGGGGTATCTGACCGGAGTTCTTAAAATGCGCTCGACCCTTGTTCCCTTCGTTCTGATCGCAGCCGTTGGCTCGGCATCGCTGGCCATGGCCTCGACAACCGCGACGGGCACCATCAAGTCGCTCGACATGAAGGATCACAGCATCACCCTGTCCGACGGCACGACCTATGTCTTGCCGAAGAGCTTTGACGAAAAGACCCTGAAGGTCGGCGAAAAGGTCGCCGTCCTCTGGGACATGAACGGCAAGGTGATGGACGCCACCAAGATTACTGTCGTCAAGTAAATCCATCCATTGCACGACCAGACGGAGGCCCTCGTGGCCTCCGTTCTGTTTTTTTGCGGCTCAGGCCAGCCGTGCCAGGACGCGTGCCCAGCTTCGGATACCCTTGTGGAACGATTCGAGATCGTACTTCTCGTTCGGCGAGTGGATCTGGTCATCGTCCTTGGCAAAGCCGATCAGCATCGCATCCATGCCAAGCACCGACTTGAAATAGCCCGCAATCGGGATCGAGCCGCCTTCGCCGACAAAGACGGCGGGCCGGCCCCATTCCTCGGTCAGCGCAGTGCGCGCCGATTCGAAGGCCGGGTCCGAGATCGACATGACCGAAGCCGGTGATCCTTCAATTCCATCATGCCATTCGATGCGGCAATCCGCCGGGATGCGAGCCTCGGCCCAGGCCCGGAATGCGGTCAGGATCTTGGCCGGGTCTTGCCGCGACACCAGACGGAACGACACCTTGGCATGAGCTTCCGCTGGCAGCACCGTCTTGAAGCCCGCACCGTTATAGCCGCCCCACATGCCGTTGACCTCGGCTGTGGGCCGCGACCATAGCATCTCCAGCGGCGTGCGGTCCTGTTCGCCCGCCGGGATCGCAAGGCCGACCTCGCCCAGATAGGCGGCGTGATTGAAGGCCAGACCCTGCCACTGGCTGCGCAGCGTGTCCGACAGTTCGTCCACATCGTCATAGAAGCCGGGAACGGTGACGCCGCCTTCGGAATTGTGCAGATCGGCCAGAAGCTGAGCCATCACATGCAGCGGGTTGCGCGCAAGGCCACCGTATGCGCCCGAGTGAAGGTCACGGCTGGCGGCGTGGATGGTGAACTCGGACTTCGCAAGGCCACGCAACTGGGTGCTGATCGCGGGCACGCCCTCCTCGTAAAGCCCGGTGTCGCAGATCAGCGCGAGGCTGGCCGTCAGTTCCTCGCGATTTTCCTTCATGAACGGAATAAGCGACGGCGAGCCGGATTCTTCCTCGCCCTCAAGGAAGATCGTCAGCTTGCCCGGCAGCGTCCCGTAGACGGCCTTCCAGGCGCGGCAGGCCTCGATGAAGGTCATCAACTGACCCTTGTCGTCGGACGAGCCACGCGCGCGGATGACCTTGCCCTTCGGTGTGTCCTCGATTGCCGGATCGAACGGGTCGCGGTGCCACAGGTTCAGCGGATCGACAGGCTGCACATCATAGTGACCGTAGAAAAGCAGATGCCGCCCGGCGGCGACCTTGCCGCCATCGCAATGACCTACAACCATCGGATGACCGGGGGTAGGGCGGGTTTCAGCCGCAAATCCCAGCCCGCGCAGGTCCTCGGCAATCATCTCTGCCGCCGCCGCGCAATCGGCCTTATAGGCCGGATCGGTGGAAATCGACGGGATTTTCAACAGGTTCACCAGACGATCCAGTGCCTGAGGCAAGGTGTCGTCGATCTGTTTCAACACGGCATCGAGGCTCATCACGCGCTCCTTGGGGCAATTTGCGCCAAGCCTAGCAGTCGCATCAGCAGGAGCAAGACAAGGCGCGTCTTGTGGCGCGGCATTTTGCCCATGCGCCCAAAGTTTATTGACCTCGGTCAAAGAATAATGCCTTTGCCTCGCCTAGAAGCGAACCCATCTAAACTTTCGCCGCCAGAATCGCGAGGCCGCCCCATGAACCATGACGCACAACTCGATGCAGCCCTTGGGCGCCTGCATGACGAGGGCCGCTATCGCACCTTCATCGACATCGAACGTCGCAATGGTCAGTTCCCGAAAGCCGTCTGGCGCCGCCCCGATGGCACCGAACAAGACATCACTGTCTGGTGCGGCAACGACTATCTTGGCATGGGCCAGCACCCGGTCGTTCTGGCTGCGATGCACGAGGCTTTGGATGCCACCGGCGCGGGGTCTGGCGGAACGCGCAACATCTCTGGCACCACGATCTATCACAAGCGGCTCGAGGCCGAGCTTGCCGACCTGCATGGCAAGGAAGCCGCGCTGGTGTTCTCGTCGGCCTATATCGCCAATGACGCGACGCTTTCGACGTTGCCCAAGCTCTTTCCCGGCCTGATCATCTATTCCGACGCGCTGAACCATGCCTCGATGATCGAAGGCGTGCGCCGCAACGGTGGCGCAAAGCGCGTGTTCCGCCACAATGATCTTGCGCATCTGCGCGCCCTTCTGGCCGCCGACGATCCGTCCGCGCCAAAACTCATCGCGTTCGAATCGATCTATTCGATGGATGGCGACTTCGGAAAGATCGGGGAAATCTGCGATCTGGCCGACGAATTCGGCGCGCTGACCTATATCGACGAGGTTCACGCCGTGGGCATGTACGGCCCGCGCGGCGGCGGCGTGGCAGAACGCGACGGCCTGATGGGTCGCATCGACATCATCAACGGCACGCTCGCCAAGGCTTACGGCGTCTTCGGTGGCTATATCGCGGCCAGCGCCAAGATGGTCGATGCGGTGCGCTCTTACGCGCCCGGTTTCATCTTCACCACCTCGCTGCCGCCAGCCGTCGCTGCCGGAGCCGCCGCCAGCGTCCGGCACCTGAAAACCGATCAGGCGCTCCGCGACCGCCAGCAACTGAATGCCCGCATCCTCAAGATGCGCCTCAAGGGCCTTGGCCTGCCGATCACCGACCACGGCTCGCACATCGTGCCGGTCCATGTCGGCGATCCGGTTCACTGCAAGTTGCTGTCCGACATGCTTCTGGAAAGATTCGGCATTTACGCACAGCCGATCAACTTCCCGACAGTCCCGCGTGGCACCGAGCGGCTGCGCTTTACGCCCTCGCCAGTGCATTCATCCCACGACCTTGATCATCTGGTAAGCGCCATGGACCAACTGTGGTCGCATTGTGCGCTGAATCGCGCCGTACAGTCCGCCTGAGCCGTCTTTGCGGTGCATTTCGGGTTGCTCTGTGTTAAGAAAACCGGAATAGGGCGGTACGATTCCAGCCGAATCGTGAACGTTATTTACTGGGGACAGGGGCTAGGGCAGGCATGATCGGACGGAGGGTTCATCCTTCGACGCAGGTCGCGGACAAACCCAAGGGGTTTGACGACTTTGAACTGCGTCTTGGCGATGTCATGCGCGGCGAACGCGCGACCCTGTCCAAGTCGTTGCTCGATGTTCAGCGCGAACTCCGCATCAAAGCAAGTTACATTGCCGCGATCGAGAATTGTGACGTCGCCGCCTTTGAAACACCGGGCTTCGTTGCGGGCTATGTCCGCTCCTACGCGCGCTACCTCGGGCTCGACCCCGACTGGGCCTTCGCGCGTTTCTGCAAGGAAGCCAACTTCACCGTCTCTCACGGCATGTCGCCATCTGCTTCCGGCCCGGTCACCACATCGCGCCGCAAGAAGGAATATGACGAGCCGCTCGCCAACCCGAACGCCTCGTTCGTGCCGCGCGCCGAAAGCGTGTTCTCCGGGTTCGAGCCGCGCGCTCTGGGCTCTATCGCCGTGCTTCTGGTGCTTGTGTCCGGCATCGGCTACGGCGCGTGGACCGTGCTTCAGGAAGTCCAGCGCGTGACGCTGGCGCCCGTTGATCAGGCCCCCGGCGTCGTCGCCGAACTCGACCCGCTCGCTGGAGCCGGAATGCAGGTCCAGTCGCAGACCGAGGCATCCGATCAGGCCGTCGCGGCGCTACCGTCTGAAGACCAGCAGCCTGATCCCGGCGCGCTCGACCGCCTTTATCGACCGCAAGCGCTTGATGTGCCGGTTCTGGTCGCGCGTGACGGACCGATCGCTGCCATCGACCCCAGCTCTGTCGGTGTTCTGGCATCGAACGCGCCCGCCAGCGCCGACCCTGTCGCAGGGCAACCCGCGACGCCAGCGCTTGGGGAAACCCCGGTTC
>JBATMT010000520.1:0-3934 GCA_049289975.1 Paracoccaceae bacterium
CGTCGGCATGGAAACCGGCAACGTCCTTGATGTCTCGGGCCACACCGTTGGCCATGTCGCCTACCACTTCCCCGCGTCCCGCGTGATCTTCACCGCCGACAGCCTGATGTCGTGCGGTTGCGGCCGCCTGTTCGAGGGCACGCCTGCCCAGATGTGGCAAAGCCTTTCCAAAATCGCATCCTTGCCCCCCGAAACCATGATCTGTTCGGGGCATGAATATACCGCATCGAACATCCGCTTCGCCCTGTCCGTCGATGCCGACAACCCCGCGCTGATCGAACGCGCCGAGCGTGTCCGCTCGCTTTGCGACCTGAACGAACCAACGGTTCCGGTGCCGCTTGCGGAAGAATGCGCCACGAATCCCTTTCTGCGCGCCGCCGATCCGGCCATCCGCCGCCACCTCGGGATGCTGCAAGCCAGCGACGCAGAAGTCTTTGCGACCCTGAGGGCCTTGAAAGACCGTTTCTGACCTCCCAACTTACTGGCTCCGGGCGGTCATCAATGCCGCCCGCCCCTCCAATTGATCACCAAACGATCACATTTTGCGACGGTCACCCCCGTCAAAATCAAAATGTGCGATTTTCCCCTTGCGGACGCCGGAATTCCACCAAACTTTAATCATACGAGGCCAAGGTAGGACGCGAAGGTTCTTTCGCCCCTGCCCGGAAGAAAGGAGCACGCACGTGCCGTCATTCTCGAACACTCTCGAACAGGCAATCCACGCCGCGTTGGCGCTCGCCAATGCACGTCGTCACGAACTCGCAACGCTCGAACATCTTCTTCTGGCCCTTATCGATGAACCGGACGCAGCCAAGGTCATGCGCGCCTGTTCCGTCGACCTGGACGAGTTGCGGCGCACGTTGCAGGAATTCATCGACGACGATCTCTCGACACTCGTCACCGATGTCGAAGGGTCCGAGGCGGTTCCAACCGCCGCCTTCCAGCGCGTCATCCAGCGCGCAGCCATTCACGTGCAGTCCTCGGGCCGCACCGAAGTCACGGGCGCCAATGTCCTTGTCGCGATCTTCGCCGAACGGGAATCGAACGCTGCCTACTTCCTGCAAGAACAGGACATGACCCGCTATGACGCGGTCAACTTCATCGCCCATGGCGTTGCCAAGGATCCGTCCTTCGGCGAAACTCGCCCGGTCACCGGAGCGAGCGACGAAAACGACAGCCAGCCCCAGCCGGAGACAGAGGCAAAGGAAAGCGCACTCGGCAAATACTGCGTCGACCTGAACCAGAAATCCCGCAAGGGCGATGTGGACCCGCTCATCGGCCGCGACTCCGAGGTGGAACGCTGCATTCAGGTGCTCTGCCGCCGCCGCAAGAACAACCCGCTGCTGGTGGGCGATCCGGGCGTGGGCAAGACCGCCATCGCCGAAGGCCTCGCGCTCAAGATCACCCGCGGCGAAACCCCGGATATCCTCAAGAAATCAACCATCTTCTCGCTCGACATGGGCGCGCTGCTGGCTGGCACCCGCTACCGCGGCGACTTCGAGGAACGTCTGAAAGCCGTGGTGAAGGAACTCGAAGATCACCCGGACGCGATCCTCTTCATTGACGAGATTCACACCGTCATCGGTGCCGGCGCCACGTCCGGCGGTGCCATGGATGCCTCGAACCTTCTGAAACCCGCGCTTCAGGGCGGCAAACTGCGCTGCATGGGGTCAACCACCTACAAGGAATTCCGCCAGCACTTCGAAAAAGACCGCGCCCTCTCGCGCCGCTTCCAGAAGATCGACGTGAACGAACCCTCGGTTGATGACAGCGTCAAGATCCTGATGGGCCTGAAGCCCTACTTCGAAAAGCACCACGACCTTCACTACACGAAGGACGCGATCAAGTCGGCGGTCGAACTGGCCGCCCGCTACATCCATGACCGCAAGCTCCCCGACAAGGCGATTGACGTCATCGACGAGGCTGGCGCCGCCCAGCATCTTTTGACCGAATCCAAGCGTCGCAAGACCATCGGCCCCAAAGAGATCGAAGCCGTCGTCGCAAAGATCGCCCGCATCCCCCCGCGCAACGTCTCCAAGGACGATGCCGAGGTGCTGCGCGACCTTGAAAAGTCACTCAAGCGCGTGGTATTCGGACAGGACAAAGCGATCGAGGCTCTGTCTTCGGCGATCAAACTGGCCCGTGCCGGCCTGCGCGAACCCGAAAAGCCCATCGGCAACTACCTCTTTGCAGGCCCCACCGGCGTCGGCAAGACCGAGGTCGCCAAGCAGCTTGCCGATACGCTCGGCGTCGAACTCCTGCGCTTCGACATGTCGGAATACATGGAGAAGCACGCCGTCAGCCGCCTGATCGGCGCGCCTCCCGGCTATGTCGGCTTTGATCAGGGCGGCATGCTGACAGATGGCGTCGACCAGCACCCGCACTGCGTGCTGCTGCTCGACGAAATCGAAAAGGCCCACCCGGATGTCTACAACATCCTTCTGCAAGTCATGGACCACGGCAAACTGACCGACCATAACGGTCGTCAGGTGGACTTCCGCAACGTGATCTTGATCATGACCTCGAACGCAGGCGCGTCGGAACTGGCCAAGTCTGCCATCGGTTTCGGTCGCGAACGCCGCACCGGCGAGGATACGGCCGCCATCGAGCGGACGTTTACGCCTGAATTCCGCAACCGTCTCGACGCGATCATCTCCTTCGCGCCGCTGCCGCGCGAGGTGATCTTGCAAGTGGTCGACAAGTTCGTGCTGCAACTCGAAGCACAACTGATGGATCGTCACGTCCATATCGAACTGACCCCGGAAGCAGCCAACTGGCTCGCCGAAAAGGGCTACGACGACCGCATGGGCGCGCGTCCGCTTGGCCGCGTGATCCAGGAGCACATCAAGAAGCCGCTCGCCGAGGAACTTCTCTTTGGCAAGCTGACAAAGGGCGGACTTGTCCGGGTCGGCGTCAAGGACGACGCCATCGAACTGGACGTGATCGAACCGGAAAAACCGCGCCTCGCTGGCTCGAAACCGCCACTGCTGACCGCCGACTGACTGCGGGACCTGCACCACAAGACCAAAATGGGGGCCTCGCGCCCCCATTTTCACATGCCCGACCTCTGCATTTTCTGTTCGCAAATATCGCGAGGGAATCGCGGATCTATCCGCGATGGGGGCAGAGCCCCGTTTCTCACCGCTCAGTAAGTTTCAATTCAATCCGCCGGTTCTGCGCCCGCGCCTCTGGTGTATCGCCGGTCGCGACAGGCTGGTACTCGCCGAATCCGGTCGCCGCGAGCCGGTTTGGCGGAAAGCCCAGATCGCTTTGCATGAACCGCACCACGGCCAGCGCACGCGCCTGACTCAGTTCCCAATTGTCCTTGAACTGCCCCTGCCCCGACAATGGCACATCGTCGGTGTGCCCATCGACCCGGATGATCCAGTTGATCTCCGGCGGGATCACTGCCGCCACCTCCTGCAAGGTCGCAACCACGCCCGCAATCTGGCTCTTGCCCTCCGGCGACAGGTCTGCCGAGCCCGGCTCGAACAACACTTCCGACGAAAAGACAAAGCGGTCGCCCACCACCCGCACGCCCTGACGGCCTGACAGGACTTCGGACAGTTTCCCAAAGAATTCAGACCGATAGCGCGCAAGCTCTACCGTCTGGTCCTTCAGCGATTTCGCCTCTTCCTCAAGCCGCTTGCGTTCCGCTTCCTCCAGCGCCGCGCGGCGTTTCTCCTCTGCCGCAACCCGCGCCAACGCCGAGTTCAACTGGCTGCCCAGCGCCTCGATCTGCACCTTTGCATCCGAATCCTTCGCCGCCGATGCATCGAGCAGGTTCTGAAGAGCGCCCAACTGTCCGCGCAACGCCGCGACCTGTTCGTTCAAAAGCGCCATTTTCCGCGCCCCGTCCGCCGATGCCGCCTGCTCCTTGGCCAAGGCATCGTTCGCCACCGCCAACAGCGCCTTTTGCTTGTCCGCCTCACTC
>JBATMT010000521.1:0-2107 GCA_049289975.1 Paracoccaceae bacterium
GCCGCTTGACCAAGGCCCAGCGAGAGCGCGAGCGCGGCGCCAGCCACGAGCGTTTTGCCCCATTGTCGAATTTCCATGCCGAAATCCAGCATCGCTTACTCTCCTGTCCTCAATCCTGAGGGAGTTATGGTCAGTTCCAGCCCGGATCGAACTGGTAGTGAATCTGGTTGCCGTTGCTCATACCCGCACCTGACACGGCATATTCTGCCCGCGCAATGCGGAACGGTTCGAGGCCGATCGACAGGACATAGAGACTCTCGATGCCCCTCTCGTTCACGGCGATCAATATCAACGCCGTCAGACCCGCGACCGATCCAAGTTGGAAAGTCGCAGCGCGCCACCGTCTTTTCAGTTCGGTCGCATTATCGCGCAGGTGACGTACGACAATGGAGGCGACAATGCCAGCGTAAATCAAGGCATTGATGCCAGACAGGATGTAAAATCCACGGGCTTCCGAGGCATTGGCAATGTAGAGGAGTGGCAGGTCGGCACCCAGAGATAGTGCCACGTAAACGGCCACAACTTTCGATGGCAGCCGCTTGGTGGCGTTCTCACCCTTGGGCGTTACGCGGAAGTCGACGAAGCGACCGGTGAGCTTGTCGCGGACCGCCATCAGGCACCCCCACAGAACCCACGGCCACTGGACGAAGACGAAAAGCACCTTCTCCCAGCTTAGCACCTTGCCGTCGAGCGGACGGAAGAGACCGTCGCGGCGAATCTCGGCGGCGATCCAGAGCAGGGCAATCGTGGCGGGCAGGCCGTGGCCGACGAAGGCGGGGTAGGTCACATCGGCGAAGCGCAGGTCGGCGACCAGCGCCCAGATCGGTGCGACGTAGGAAAACAGCATGGTCAGCGCAAAGACCGGGTACCAGCACTGGCCAAGGAGAAACAGGAACTTGAGCCGCGCCGGCAAGTGGCCGAGATAGCGGCCCGTGTGGCTGAGAAGGAGCGACACGAGGCTGCGCGACCACTGGAATTCCTGCACTGCGAGGTCGGCCACATTGGCGGGACCGTCGCCATAGGCGATGGCGTCGATGGCGTGGACACCCTTCCAACCGCCGGCGGCCAGAATCAGGGTGGTCGAGTGATCCTCGGCCAGTTCGGGGCCAAGGCCGCCGACGGCTTTCAGCGCCTTGGTGCGGACGGCATAGTGAGAACCGATGCAGAGCGGCGTCATCAGGCGTGAATAGCCGGTCTGAAGAACGCCGTGGAAAGCGGATTCAGCGTGAAGGCGCGTGCGCGCTGCCCAGCTTTCGGCAGCGTTTGCGTTGCAGATAGACGGCGCGCTGACGTAGCCCACTTCGGGGTTGTCGAACGGGCGCAACATTTCGAGCAAATAGCCCGGTTGCGGCACATGGTCGGCATCAAGCTGCGCGACGATGTCGTAACGGTCATAGCCGAAATGGTCGTAGAAATAGGCGAGGTTGCCTTCCTTGCAGCGGGTGCGGCGCGGCCACTGGGCGCGGTGGTAATCCTCGACCCCTTTGCGGCACGAGATATGCACGCCGTGATCCGCACACCACTGGATGGTTTCGGGCGACGGGTCCTCGTCGGCGAGCCATGTATCGTGCGGATAGTCTTGCGCGAGCATCGCCTCGAGCGTCTTGCGCAGGACCGAGAAGGGTTCGGACGGGGTCTTGGTGACGATCATCGCCACGCGGTAGCGGCCGGGGTAGGGGTCGGGCGAGTTGGAGCGGGCACCCGCAAGGAACACCACGACGAAGTAGGCTTGCAGGAAGGTGATCCAGCCCATGCAGGCGGTCGCGAGGCCGTAGCGCAGGGTAGATATGTTATGCGCGGGCGTCAGCCACCACTGCCAGAAGTAGGCAACCGCGACCAGCCAAACGGCGGCGATGAACAGATACTTGCGACGGGTCGCACCGGTGAGGATCGGCGCAAGGTAGGGGTTCTGGCGGGCCATGACGTCAGGCCACCATTGCACTTCGGGGATTCAGGCCGAACCAGGGGGCTGCATCGCGGATGATGGTGTCCATGTCCGACATGGTGGTGCGGAAGCCAAGCACGCGCGCGGCCATCTGCGGATCGGCGGTCAGGACCGGCGGGTCGCCCGGGCGGCGCGGGCTGAAGCGGAGCGGCACGGCTTGGC
>JBATMT010000522.1:0-2425 GCA_049289975.1 Paracoccaceae bacterium
CGCGAGCGTGGCTATGTCGCGATAGATACCGAAACAACCAGCCTTGACGAAATGCGCGCCGAGCTGGTCGGCATCTCTCTTTCGGTCATTCCGGGACAGGCGTGCTATATTCCCTTGGGCCACAAACAAGGCGGCGGTGACCTTTTTGGCGCGGCCGAACTTGTCGAGGGACAGATGGATCTGGACCAAGCCCTGAAGGCGCTCAAACCGGTGCTTGAGGATGACGCGATCCTCAAGATCGGCCAGAACATGAAATACGACTGGAAGATAATTGCTCGTCACGGCGTGCGTATTGCGCCTTTCGACGATACGATGCTGATGTCTTACGCGATGTACTCCGGCCTTCACAATCATGGCATGGACGGCCTGTCCGAGCGCTATCTGAGCCATAACCCGATCCCGATCAAAACGCTGCTGGGCACCGGAAAGGCGTCAGTGACGTTCGACAGGGTTCCAGTGGATGACGCCGTTCGTTATGCCGCCGAAGATGCCGATGTCACCTTGCGGCTTTGGCAGGCGTTCAAGCCGCAACTCCACCGTGCTCAGGTCACAACTGTCTACGAGACGCTCGAGCGGCCGCTGGTTCCCGTGCTGGCCGACATGGAAATGGCAGGCGTTCTCGTCGACAAATCCACCCTGTCGCGCATGTCGAATGCGTTCGCACAGAAAATGGCTGGTCTCGAGGCCGAAATTCAAGAGCTTGCCGGTCAACCGTTTAATGTCGGTAGCCCCAAGCAACTGGGTGAAATCCTCTTTGACAAGATGGGATTGCCAGGAGGCGAAAAAGGCAAGAACGGCGCTTATGCGACGGGCGCTGATGTGCTGGAGGATCTTGCGGCGGAAGGCCATGACTTGCCCGCGCGCGTGCTCGATTGGCGGCAACTGTCAAAGCTCAAGTCGACCTACACCGACGCGCTGCAAGATCACATCAACCCTGAAACCGGACGCGTCCACACGTCATACTCCATTGCGGGGGCCAACACAGGCCGCCTCGCATCGACCGACCCGAACCTGCAAAACATCCCGGTCCGTTCCGACGAAGGTCGTCGGATCCGCGAAGCGTTCGTATCCGGCCCCGGTATGCGGCTGGTCAGCCTCGACTACAGCCAGATCGAGCTCCGGATTCTCGCCCATGTCGCCGACATTCCGGCACTGAAACAGGCCTTCCGCGAAGGTATCGACATCCACGCAATGACCGCCAGCCAGATGTTCGGTGTACCTGTTGAAGGCATGGACCCGATGGTGCGCCGCCGCGCCAAGGCCATCAATTTCGGCGTGATTTACGGCATCTCGGGCTTTGGTCTTGCACGCAACTTGCGCATCCCCAGGGCCGAGGCGCAGGCCTTCATCGACACCTACTTCGAACGTTTCCCAGGCATCCGCGAATACATGGACAGCACCACCGCCTTCGCCAAGAAGAACGGTTTCGTGCAGACCCTCTTTGGCCGTAAGATCCACACGCCCGAGATCAACTCCAAAGGCCCTACCGCCGGGTTTGCCCGTCGCGCTGCCATCAACGCCCCTATCCAGGGTGCTGCCGCAGATATCATCCGCCGAGCGATGATCCGAATGCCCAAGGCCATTTCGCATCTGCCTGCCACGATGCTCCTGCAAGTGCACGACGAACTCTTGTTCGAGGTCGAGGAAAGTGCGGCGCCCGAACTGATCAAGACCGCTCGTGATGTCATGGAGGAAGCACCGCTGCCCGCGGTACATCTGGATGTGCCGATGGTCGTAGAGGCGGGGCAGGGTGCCAACTGGGCCGAGGCTCACTAGACCCGGCCGATCCAGTCTAGACCTGCGACGGTGGTAGGCTGGCCGGGGTAATACTCAGCCGAAACCCAGCCGCTGTAGAAGTCATCATCCAGACGGACGAAGAACGCCGGATAGTCAATCTCGCCATCAGTGGGTTCATGGCGGCCAGGATATCCTGCGACTTGCACATGTGTTGCACGTGCTCCGTATCTGCCCCAAGCTGCTATCGCATCGCCGGTAATTCGGTGCGCGTGACAGGCATCAAACTGCAACCCGAGAGTATCGGCACCGACCTCACCCAGTATGTCCAGCGCCAGATCGAAACCGCTCAGATAATATCCGGGCATGTCGTGGCTATTGATAGGCTCGATTGTCATGCTTTGATCGGGCGCCTGCGCAACCGCCCACCGCAGGTTCTTCACAAACGTCCGTCGCGCATCTGGTCCGGCGCTCACTCCCGCCATGACATGGATGTGCTTTGGCTTCAGAACCTCGGCATAACGCAAGCACCGCTCAAACTCGTTCTGAAACGCGGCCTCCCGCCCAGGCAAGGCGGCGAGCCCACGATCTCCTGCATCCCAATGTGGTGCCGGGGTGTTTTGCAACACCATCGTCAGGCCATGCAGGTCCAACTGCTCGCAAATCGCATCTGGCGCGAAATCATAAGGGA
>JBATMT010000523.1:0-12719 GCA_049289975.1 Paracoccaceae bacterium
GGCTTGGTTTGACATGGGCTGACGGGGGGCTGAAGCTGTTAGAGCCAGTTTTGCCGTCCGGATAGGTCCAGCATGTCGATCCCTGCCGAAAGCTTCTTCCTGACGCCCGGCGCTGCCGGGACGTTGCAGCAGCAGATCCAGCAGATGATTGCCGAGGGTATCTTGCGCGGTCGGTTGCGGCATGGAGAGAAGCTGCCATCGAGCCGGAAGCTGGCGAGCCATCTGGGAGTGAGCCGGATCACTGTGACCCTGGCCTATACTGAGTTGCTGGCGGGGGACTATCTGACCTCGCGCGGGCGGTCGGGATATTTCGTGTCAGACAATGCGCCGCGCCAGCCGGATTTTGCGCTGCCAAGCGGGCGGCGGGCCGACGCGGTCAACTGGGACGACGTGACAGGGCGGCGTTATTCGAGCGGGCCGTATCTTGCCAAGCCCGAGGATTGGCGGACCTATCCGTTCCCTTTCATCTATGGGCAGGCCGACAGCACCTTGTTTGACCATCAGAACTGGCGGCAATGCGCGCTGCGCGCTCTGGGGCTGAAGGATTTCGACGCACTGACAGCCGATTACTACACCCGCGACGATCCGATGCTGATCGAGTATGTCGTGCGCTCGATCCTGCCGCGACGGGGTATCTTGGCACGGCCAGAAGAAGTGCTGCTGACCATGGGGGCGCAGAACGCGCTGTGGATGTCGGCGGAAGTGCTGTTGGGTCCGGGGCGGCTAGCGGTGCAGGAAAATCCCGCCTATCCCGGCTTGCAGGTGATCTTGCAGCAGCGGGGGTGCGGGGTGGCCTTTGTCGATGTGGACGCGGAGGGTTTGCCGCCTGACCGCATCCCGCAGAATGCCGATCTGGTCTTTACCACGCCAAGCCACCATTGCCCGACGAACGCGACAATGCCGACGGCCCGACGGCGCGCCCTGCTGGAGCGGGCGCGGCGCGACAATTTCGTGATCGTCGAGGATGACTACGAGTTCGAGATGTCGTTCATGAAATCGGCTTCGCCCGCGCTCAAGTCGCTCGATGAGGAAGGCCGGGTGATCTATGTGGGGTCATTCTCGAAGTCGCTGTTTCCGGGGATGCGGCTTGGCTATCTGGTGGGTTCGGAGCCGTTCATCCGCGAGGCGCGGTCGCTGAGGGCAACGGTGATGCGGCATCTGCCGGGCCATATCCAGCGGACAACGGCGTATTTTCTGGCGCTTGGGCACTATGACACGCTGCTGAACCGGATGAATCAGGTTTATCGGCGGCGGCGGATTGCGATGGACGAGGCAATCCGGGCGAGCGGGCTGGCGGTGGCGGGGCAAGGCGGGTTTGGCGGGTCGAGTTTCTGGATGCGGGCGCCGGAGGGTGTCGATACCGGAACCTTGGCGCTGGCTTTGCGCCAGAAGGGCGTGTTGATCGAGCCGGGGCAGATATTCTTCGATCCGGAGCGCGCGCCGCGGAATTACTACCGGCTGGCCTACTCCTCGATTCCACAGGGCCGGATTGGCGAGGGGATTGCGCGGATTGCCGAGGCGATGGCAGAAACTGGACATAAGGCGGCAGAGTGACTGGCCCTAATCGCCACTTGGCGCGGGGGCTAGAAAGGCAAGTGAAGATGCGCAGCCAGCGCCGATGCTGAAGGAGTTTGCCCGATGAAAATGACCACCGAAGAGGCCTTCGTCAAAGTGCTGCAAATGCACGGGATCGAACATGCGTTCGGCATTATCGGGTCGGCCTTCATGCCGATCTCCGACCTGTTCCCCAAGGCAGGCATCACCTTTTGGGACTGCGCCCACGAAGGCTCGGGCGGGATGATGGCAGACGGGTTCACGCGTGCCTCGGGCAAGATGAGCATGATGATTGCGCAAAACGGTCCGGGGATCACCAACTTCGTGACTGCCGTCAAGACCGCCTACTGGAACCACACGCCGCTGTTGCTGATCACGCCGCAGGCCGCCAACAAGACCATCGGTCAGGGCGGGTTTCAGGAAGTCGAGCAGATGGCTTTGTTCAAGGACATGGTCGCCTATCAGGAAGAGGTGCGTGACGCATCGCGGGTGGCCGAGGTGCTGAACCGGGTGATCTGTCAGGCGCGTCGCCATTCGGCGCCGGCGCAGATCAACATGCCGCGCGATTTCTGGACACAGGTCATCGACATCGAACTGCCGCGCATCATCGAGTTCGAGCGGCCTTCGGGTGGCGAGCAGGCACTCGCAGAGGCGGCGGCACTGTTGTCTGGGGCGAAGTTCCCGGTGATCCTGAACGGTGCGGGAGTGGTGATTGGCGGGGCAATTCCGGCATCGATGGCTTTGGCAGAGCGGCTCGATGCGCCGGTGTGCGTGGGCTATCAGCATAATGACGCCTTCCCCGGCTCGCATCCGCTGTTCGTGGGACCGTTGGGCTATAACGGGTCGAAGGCGGGGATGGAGTTGATTTCGAAGGCGGATGTGGTGCTGTGTCTGGGAACGCGGCTCAATCCGTTCTCGACGCTGCCGGGCTATGGGCTGGACTACTGGCCGAAAGACGCAAAGATCATACAGGTCGATATCAACCCCAACCGGATCGGGCTGACCAAGAAGGTGGCGGTCGGGATCGTGGGCGATGCGAAGAAGGTCGCGGAAGGGATACTGGCGCGGCTGGCGAAGTCGGCAGGCGACGCTGGAAGAACCGAGCGCAAGGCCATGATTGCGCAGACAAAGTCCCGGTGGGCGCAGGAGCTTTCGGGCATGGATCACGAGGATGATGATCCGGGCACCAGTTGGAATGCGCGGGCGCGCAAAGACAAGCCAGAGTGGATGAGCCCACGGATGGCGTGGCGGGCGATCCAATCGGCGCTGCCGCGCGAGGCGATCATCTCGTCGGACATCGGCAACAACTGCGCGATCGGCAATGCCTATCCGACGTTCGAGTCAGGGCGTAAGTATCTGGCTCCCGGGCTTTTCGGGCCGTGTGGCTATGGGCTGCCGTCGATCATCGGTGCGAAGATCGGTTGCCCGGATGTGCCGGTGGTGGGTTTTGCCGGAGACGGGGCGTTCGGGATTGCGGTGACGGAACTGACCGCGATCGGGCGGCACGAGTGGCCGGCGATCACCATGGTGGTGTTCCGGAACTACCAGTGGGGCGCCGAGAAGCGCAACTCGACGCTTTGGTATGACGATAACTTCGTTGGGACCGAACTGGACACGGACGTGACCTATGCGGGCATTGCGCGGGCTTGCGGGTTGCAGGGTGTGCAGGCGCGGACCATGGATGAGTTGCGCGCGGCGCTGGCCAAGGCCATCGACGATCAGATGAACCACGGAAAGACCACGCTGATCGAGGCGCTGATCAATCAGGAACTGGGTGAGCCGTTCCGTCGTGATGCGATGAAGAAGCCGGTGGCGGTTGCAGGGATTTCAAAGGCCGACATGCGCCCGCAGGTCGTATGACCTTGCCGTTTGACCTTGGCGCTGGCGGGGCCTTGTGGCTTGCCGGCGCACTTCTGGCGGCTGCATTCGTGCGCGGCTATTCGGGTTTTGGCTTCGCGGCGCTGGTGGTGGCGGCGTCCAGCCTTGTGACCAATCCGATGAATCTGGTGCCGGTCGTGGTGTTGGCCGATGTGCTGATGACCATTCAGCAAGCCATGCAGATCCGCAGCGCCATTGACTGGCGGCGGTCAGGCACACTTTTTCTTGGCGCTCTGGCGGGGGTGCCGGTCGGGGTCTGGGCGCTGAACGGGATCGGAGTCGATACTGTTCGGGCGGTGATCTCGGTCTATGTGCTGCTGATGTGCGGCGTGCTGCTGTCGGGGTGGCACTTCCGGCACGCGGTGGGCGACGCGGGTCATGTGGCGACTGGTCTGGTCTCGGGTCTGGCGAACGGGGCGGCGGTAGGCGGTTTGCCGGTGGCGGCTTTCTTTGCGGCGCAACCGGTGGCGGCTGTGACCTTTCGCGCGACTCTGATCGCCTATTTCACGCTGCTTGACCTGTGGACGCTGCCTTTGATGTGGGCGAACGGCATGTTTGTGGCCGACACGTTCAAGGCGACGCTGATGGCCGCGCCGCTTCTGGTGTTGGGCATATGGGCTGGCGGGCGTCATTTTGTGAAATCGGAGCCGCAGAGTTTCCGGCGGTTTGCGATTTATCTGCTTGCGACGCTGGCGGGTCTTGGCCTGATGAAGTCGGTGCTATGATGGGGGACATTCTCGTCATCAATGCGGGGTCATCGTCGATCAAGGTTGCGGTGCTTGGCATGGATATGTCGCAGCGTGCCAGCGGCATGGTCAGCGAGATTGGCGGCACTGGCGACTTGCGGGTAGGCTCGGCGCGACAACCGGTGGTGGCGGCAGATCATGGCGAGGCGTTTGCAGCCTTGCTTGATGCGCTGGCTGAAATCGGGTTCGGGTTGAACGGATTTGTGGCGGCAGGGCACCGGGTCGTGCATGGCGGGCGCAAGCTGACGCGCCCGCTTCTAGTCGACGAGGCGGTGTTGGCCGAGATTGCGGCCTGTGTCCCGCTTGCGCCGCTGCACAATCCGCACAACCTTTCGGCTATCCTCGCGCTGCGTGAGGTGGCGCCCGATCTGCCACAGGTCGCAGTGTTCGACACGGCGTTTCACGCCAGTAATCCCGAAGTGGCGTTGCGCTATGCGCTTCCCGATGCGGAGGATCGCAAGGGCATTCGGCGCTATGGCTTTCACGGGATTTCCTATGAAAGTCTAGTGGAACGCCTGCCGCGCGTGTCGGGCACGCCCCTGCCCCGGCGTCTGCTGGCTCTGCATCTTGGGAACGGTGCTTCAATTTGTGCGATCCGCGATGGCAGGTCGGTTGCGACGACGATGGGCTATTCGCCGCTTGACGGGCTGACGATGGGCACGCGGACCGGTGGAATTGACGGAAACGCGGTTTTGCGTTTGGCGGAGGAGTACGGGATTGACGGCGCTGCGCGGCTTTTGAATCGGCAGAGCGGGCTCCTAGGGCTTGGCGGCGCGTCGGACATGCGCACGCTGTCACAGGCCGACACCGACGCAGCACGCTTTGCGGTCGAGCATTTTTGCTATTGGGCCGTGCGTCATGCCGGCTCGATGATTGCGGCAATGGGTGGCATTGATGGTGTCGCCTTTACCGGCGGTATCGGTGAGAATGACGCCCATGTGAGGGGCGAAATCATGCGTGGGCTCGACTGGACCGGCCTGATGGTTGATGAAGATGCGAATGGTGCCGGGGCTTTGCAGTTGCATGGTGCGGGGTCACGGGTCTGTGCGCATATCGTGCCCGCCGATGAGGAAAGCCAGATCGCGGCAGAGACATGTCGCTGTTTGAAGATCGGCGATTATGTATAATCATATAGGCTGAGCTGAGTTCGGCCGATGGAGTGATGGATGAGTTTTCAGGAACCGGCACTCGAGCGCTCGCCAAAGGTCTCGGACGAAATCCGCAAGACCACTTGCTACATGTGCGCCTGCCGCTGCGGGATCAACGTGCATATGACCTCGGGTAAGGTGACCTATATCGAGGGCAACCGTGATCATCCGGTCAACAAGGGTGTGCTGTGCGCCAAGGGTGCGTCGGGGATCATGCAAGTCACCGCGCCATCACGACTGAAGGCGCCGCTGCGCCGCGTCGGGCCGCGCGGATCGGGAGCTTTCGAGGAAATCAGCTGGGACGAGGCTCTGGGGCTGGCCGTGCAATGGCTGGGGCCGTTGAGGGCGACGGCGCCGGAAAAGCTGGCGTTTTTCACCGGACGCGACCAGTCGCAGAGTTTTACCAGCTTCTGGGCGCAGTCGTTCGGGACGCCCAACTATGCGGCGCATGGCGGGTTCTGCTCGGTCAACATGGCGGCGGCTGGCATCTATACGATGGGCGGGTCGTTTTGGGAGTTCGGCCAGACCGACTGGGAGCGGGTCAAGCTGTTCGTGCTGTTCGGGGTGGCCGAGGATCATGACAGCAATCCGATCAAGATGGGGATCGGCAAGCTGAAGGAACGCGGCGGGCGGATGATCGCCATCAACCCGATCCGCACCGGCTATAACGCTGTGGCCGACGACTGGATCGGCATCACGCCGGGCACAGACGGTTTGTTGATCCTTGCGGTGATCCACGAGCTTTTGAAGGCTGGCAAGGTCGATCTGGATTATCTGGCGCGCTGGACCAATGCTGCCTGTCTTGTCGATGTGACGGTTGGCGAAGAGCGCGGACTGCTCCTTCGTGACGATCTAGGCAAGCTGTTGGTGATCGACCGGGCGACGGGCGAGCCAGCGCCTTATGACCGGCCCGGCGTGCGGCCGGACCTTGGTGCAAGCTGGAAGGGTTGCCGGACGGTGTTCCAGCATATGGCCGAGCGCTACCTGTCGCCGGACTATGCGCCCGAGGCGGTGGCCGCAAAGACCGGGGTGAGCGCCGAGCGCATCCGCCAGTTGGCAGCAGAGATTGCCGATGTGGCATTCAACCAGACTGTCACCATCGAACAGCCGTGGACGGATTTCCGGGGTGAGCGGCACGAGCGGATGGATGGACGCCCGATCAGTTTTCACGCTATGCGGGGCATTTCGGCTCATTCCAATGGTTTTCAGACTGCGCGCGCGCTGCATGTCCTGCAGATCCTGCTGGGCTCGGTCGAGGTGCCCGGAGGCTTCCGGTTCAAGCCGCCCTACCCCAAGCCGTCACACTCTCATCCGACGCCGCACAGCTATTTCATGCCGGGGCGGCCACTGGATGGGCCGCATCTTGGGTTCCCGCATGGGCCAGAGCACCTTGCGCTGAAGCTCGACGACCTGAGCCCGGCGCGGATCGACAAGGGATTCACCTGGGACAACCCGCTTTCGGCGCATGGGCTGATGCATATGGTCATCCCCAATGCCGTGGCGGGCGACCCCTACCCGATCGACACGCTGATGCTCTACATGGCGAACATGGCGTGGAATTCGTCGATGAACACCTCCGAAGTGATGGAGATGTTGACTGCGAAGAACGGCAACGGCGATTACAAGATCCCGCGGATCATCTATTCGGACGCCTACGCCAGCGAGATGGTGGCCTATGCCGATCTGATCTTGCCCGACACGACCTATCTTGAGCGGCACGACTGTATCAGTTTGCTCGACCGACCGATCTGCGAGGCGGACCATGCCGCCGATGCGATCCGCTGGCCGGTCGTAGAGCCTGACCGCGATGTGCGGGGCTTCCAGTCGGTGCTGGTGGACCTTGCCGGGCGACTTGGGCTGCCGGGGTTCGTAACGGAGGACGGACGACCGAAGTATCGCGACTATGCAGACTATATCGTGCATCACCAACGGCGACCCGGCATCGGGCCGTTGATGGGGTTCCGGGGGCATGGCGAGGATGTGGGGCGCGGCGCACCCAACCCGAACCAGCTGAATGCCTATATCGCCAATGGTGGGTTCTTTACCGCCGAAGTGCCGGAGGAGGCACGATTCTTCAAGCCGTGGAACAAGGCCTATCAGGACTGGGCTGTGAAGATCGGCTTCTATGACACGCCGCAGCCGTACATTTTCCAGCTTTACTGCGAGCCGATGCGGAGGTTCCAGCTTGCGGCCGAGGGCTTCAGCGAGCGGCAGCCGCCCGACCATCTGCGCGAACGGATCAAGGCGACAATGGACCCGCTGCCGATCTGGTACGAGCCGTTCGGAGAGGCGGCGGGTGACGCCTATCCCCTGCACGCGCTGACGCAAAGGCCGATGGCGATGTATCATTCATGGGGCTCACAGAACGCCTGGCTGCGGCAAATCCACGGACACAACCCGCTTTATGTGCCGACGAAGGTGTGGGAAGGCCATGCCTTTGCCGATGGCGACTGGGCCAGACTCACGTCTCCGTCTGGCTCGATCACGGTGCCGGTGGCGCATATGGCGGCGTTGAATGAAAACACGGTCTGGACCTGGAACGCGATTGGTAAACGCAAAGGAACGTGGGGGCTGAGCGACGATGCGCCGGAAGCGACAAAAGGCTTTTTGCTCAATCACCTGATCGACGAACTTCTACCAGATCGCGGGGATGGGCGGCGCTGGAGCAATGCCGATCCGATCACCGGACAGGCAGCGTGGTTCGACTTGCGGGTCAAGATCGAAAAGGTTGCCGCACCTGCCGAGGCGCAACCGGCTTTCGGACCGCTCAAGTCTCCGGTCCCGGCTGGCAAGGGGGACCGGACATGACCCAGTTGTCGCCACCGTCAACCAAGAAGCTTGGCCTTGTGATTGACCTCGACACCTGCGTGGGCTGTCAGGCCTGCGTGACCGCCTGCAAGGGGTGGAACGATCAGGGCTATGGTGCACCGCTTTCGGATCAGGATGCTTATGGATCAGAGCCTTGCGGGACATTCCTAAACCGCGTGCATAGCTATGAAGTGACCCCAGATCTGGGTACGCCGCAGATCATCAATTTTCCCCGTTCGTGCCTGCATTGCGAGAATGCGCCTTGTGTCACGGTCTGCCCGACTGGTGCGTCTTACAAGCGGGCCGAGGACGGGATTGTGCTGGTGAACGAAAGCGCCTGCATCGGTTGCGGGCTTTGTGCGTGGGCCTGCCCTTATGGCGCACGCGAGATGGATGCGGCAGCGGGGGTGATGAAGAAATGCACGCTCTGCGTCGACCGGATCGAAAACGAGAACCTGCCGGAGGAGGACCGGGTGCCTGCCTGTGTTCGGACCTGCCCGACGGGAGCGCGCCATTTCGGCGATCTGGGCGACCCGGACAGTGCCGTCAGCCTCCTGGTGGCCGAGCGTGGCGGCTTTGACCTGATGCCCGAGATGGGAACGAAGCCCGTGAACAAATACCTGCCGCCGCGACCAAAGGACCGTAGCCAAGCCTCGCCGCTGGCTCCGCTTCTTGATGTGCAGGCCACGGGCTTTGCGGGCTGGCTTGATCGGCTTCTGGAGAGGTTCTGATGCATCCCGCACCTTCCGTCATCCTGTTCACTGTTCTGTCGGGCATCGGGTTCGGCTTTCTGTGTGTTCTGAACCTCGGGCTGGTCCACCCGACCGGACTTGGCGGCCTGCTGGCCTTTGCGATCGGCTATGCATTTGCGGTGGCCGGGCTTCTGGCGTCGACCTTCCATCTTGGCAATCCGCAGCGCGCGCTTCGGGCGTTCACCCAGTGGAAGACAAGCTGGCTGTCGCGCGAGGGGTGGGCTTCGGTCGCGGCATTGCTGGCGACGGCGCCAGTGGCATTGGGCGCGATGGGTGGCATGAGACCGGGGCTTTGGGGTCTTGTCGCGGCTGCGCTGTGCGTGGCGACTGTCATCTGCACCTCGATGATCTATGCACAATTGAAGACAGTGCCGCGCTGGAACCACTGGATCGTGCCGGTGACGTTTCTGGCGTTTGCGGCAACCGGAGGCATGATCCTGTCGGGGATCGGCTGGCCGGCGGCGGTTCTGTGCGTGATCCTTGCCGGAGTGATGGTCACGGGGTGGCGGATTGGCGACGGAAGGTTCGCGGCATCCGGCACGAGCGTCGGAAGTGCGACAGGGCTTGGCGGCATCGGCACGGTGCGGCCCTTTCAGCCGCCGCACACCAGCCCGAACTACGTGATGAAGGAGATGATCCATCAGGTCGGACGCAAGCATGTGCAGAAGCTGCGCATCGTTGCTGTGGTTGGCGGGGCGGTGGTTCCGGCGCTGATGCTGATCGCTCTGCCGTCAGGGCTGCCCGCTGCCGGACTGGCGCTGCTGGTGCATCTGGCCGGTGCTTTCGCGCAACGCTGGTTGTTCTTTGCCGAAGCCGAACACGTGGTCAGCCACTACTACGGTGCGTCAAGCCTTTAACAGATCGGGCGTTCCGGCAAGGGCGGCGGCTTACCAGTCGTCACTTTCAAATGACAATTCGTCAATCTTCGCAAGCTCTTGCGCAGTGAAGGTGACGTTGGACAAAGCGCCAGCGCAATCGGTGATTTGCTCGGGGCGGCTTGCACCAATGAGAGCCGAGGTCATGCGCGGATCGCGCAGGACGTAGGCGACCGCCATCTGCGCCAGCGACTGGCCACGCGCGGCGGCCAGATCGTTCAGACCGTTCAGGCGACGAACGGCCTCGCTGTCAAGGATGCTGTGCGCGGCGAGTTTGCCCGAGGCGCCGCGGCTGCCTTCAGGAATGCCGTTCAGGTATTTGTTCGACAGCATGCCCTGCGCCAGCGGTGAGAAGGAGATGCAGCCCATCCCCTCTTTTTCAAGCTGGTCCAGAAGCCCGTCTCGTTCGGTCCAGCGGCCAAGGATCGAATAACGCGGCTGGTGGATCAGGCAGGGAGTGCCGAGGTCGCGCAGGATCGCGGCGGCGCGGGCGGTCTGTTCGGATGTATAGCTGGAAATGCCGACATAGAGCGCCTTGCCCTGACGGACGATGGAATCGAGCGCGCCCATGGTCTCTTCCAGGGGCGTTTCCGGGTCGAAGCGATGCGAATAGAAGATATCGACATAGTCGAGGCCCATGCGCTTGAGGCTCTGGTCGCACGAAGCCATGACATATTTGCGGCTTCCCCATTCACCGTAGGGGCCGGGCCACATCAGATAGCCGGCCTTGGACGAAATGATCAGTTCGTCGCGGTGGTTGGCGAAGTCCTGTTTCAGGATGCGGCCAAAGGTCAGTTCGGCGGAACCGGGGGGCGGCCCGTAGTTGTTGGCAAGATCGAAATGGGTGATGCCCAGATCGAAGGCGGTGTGGCACAGGGCGCGGGCGCGCTCATAGGGCGTGTCGCCGCCAAAGTTATGCCAGAGGCCAAGCGAGAGCGCGGGGAGTTTCAGCCCGCTGCGACCGGTCTTGCGGTAGGTCATACCTTCGTAACGGGTCGGTGCGGGCTGATACATTCTCATTCCTCAGGCAGTTGGCGGACGGCGCCGGTGGCGGCGGACGTGGCAAAGAGCGCGTAGGCCTTCAGGGCCTGACTGACCTTGCGGGCGCGCGGCGCGGCGGGCTTCCAGCCTTTGGCATCCTGTGCGGTCCGGCGGGTTGCCAGTTCGGCATCGCTGACCGCAAGGTGGATCGTGCGTTTCGGGATGTTGATCTCGATCCGGTCGCCTTCGTTCACGAGGCCGATCAGGCCGCCTGAGGCTGCTTCGGGCGAGACGTGGCCGATTGACAGGCCCGATGTGCCGCCCGAGAAGCGGCCGTCGGTTACGAGGGCGCAGGCTTTGCCGAGGCCCTTCGATTTCAGGTAGGACGTCGGGTAGAGCATTTCTTGCATGCCCGGCCCGCCCTTCGGCCCCTCGTAGCGGATGACAAGCACGTCGCCTTCCTTGATCTTGTTGGACAAGATCGCCTCGACGGCGGCGTTCTGGCTTTCGAAGACCCGCGCCGGGCCGGAGAAGACGAGGATCGAGTCATCGACGCCTGCGGTCTTCACGATGCAGCCTTCCGGGGCGAGGTTGCCCGACAGGACGGCAAGGCCGCCGTCTTTCGAGAAAGGTGTCTTGGCCGAGCGGATCACGCCCTTTTCGCGGTCAAGATCGAGGCTGTCCCAACGCTCGCTCTGGCTGAAGGCGGTTTGGGTCGGCACACCTCCGGGGGCGGCCATGAAGAAGTGCCGCACGCTTTCCTGATTGGTGCGCGAGATGTCCCAATTGTCGATCGCGGCGCCGATGGAGCGGGTGTGGACGGTTGGCTCGTCGCGGTTGAGAAGGCCCGCAGCGTCCAGTTGGCCGAGGATCGCCATGATGCCGCCAGCGCGATGGACGTCCTCCATGTGGACGTCTTGCTTGGCGGGGGCAACCTTACACAGGACGGGAACCTTGCGCGACAGGCGGTCGATATCCTCCATCGTGAAGTCGACGCCGCCTTCTTGCGCGGCGGCAAGGATGTGCAGAACGGTGTTTGTCGAGCCGCCCATCGCGATGTCGAGCGCCATCGCGTTTTCAAAGGCTTTCTTGGTGGCGACGTTGCGTGGCAGGACCGAGGCGTCTTCCTGTTCGTAGTAGCGCTTGGTCACGTCGACGATCAGGTGGCCAGCTTCCACGAAGAGGCGCTTGCGGTCGGCGTGGGTGGCAAGCGTGGAACCGTTGCCGGGCAGCGAAAGGCCCAGCGCCTCGGTCAGGCAATTCATCGAGTTGGCGGTGAACATACCCGAGCAGGAGCCGCAGGTCGGGCAGGCAGCACGCTCGATCAGCTTGACGTCTTCGTCCGAGACATTGTCATCGGCGGCGGCGACCATTGCATCGACGAGGTCCATGGCTACGGTCTTGCCCTTGAGAACGACCTTGCCTGCCTCCATCGGTCCGCCCGAGACGAAGACTGCGGGGATATTGAGGCGCATGGCGGCCATCAGCATGCCGGGGGTGATCTTGTCGCAGTTGGAGATACAGACCATCGCGTCGGCGCAATGGGCGTTGACCATGTATTCGACAGAGTCGGCGATGAGTTCGCGCGACGGCAGCGAATAGAGCATGCCGTCGTGGCCCATGGCGATGCCGTCATCGACGGCGATGGTATTGAATTCCTTGGCGACACCGCCGGCTGCCTCGACCTCGCGCGCGACGAGTTGGCCGAGGTCCTTGAGGTGGACGTGGCCGGGGACAAACTGGGTGAAGGAGTTGACGATGGCGATGATCGGTTTGCCGAAGTCGCCGTCTTTCATGCCGGTCGCGCGCCAGAGGCCACGTGCCCCCGCCATGTTGCGGCCGTGAGTGGAAGTGCGGGAACGATAGGCGGGCATGAGCGTCATCCTGGCTGTCTGCGGTGCGATGGACAAAATAGCCCGATGGCCGCGCAAGGGAAAGCTGAAAAGGCCCTAATGAACTGTCGGGAATTGGGGGGGG
>JBATMT010000524.1:0-3277 GCA_049289975.1 Paracoccaceae bacterium
TTCCATGGAGGGTTGAATGACAGGCGCTGTCACAGGTTCCACGGGTTGTTCCGGTGTGGGCTCTACCACGACGGCTTCCGCAGATGCCGCTTCAGTAACCGCCTTTGAACGCGATCTGGGGACCTGGGGCTTCGAAGCAGGCTTGGGCTTAGGCTCACTGACCACCTCTGCCGTGTCAGTGACAACGGCCTCGGCTGTTGCCTTGGGTTTGCGTGGCGCACGGGTACGTTTCGGCTTAACCTGTTCAACTTCAGCAGCCACTTCGGCATCTGGCGCAGCTGTGGTTTGCAGGTCCGTCTCAGGTTCGTCCCCGCCAGTCGGCGCCTCGGCCACCAATTCTTCAGACGTCTTGCTCCGTCCCCGGCCCGAGCGCGACCGGCTACGAGATTTCTTCACTGGCGTTTCAATTTGCTCGGGTTGGCTTGCGGCGATGTCATCACCGTCAACCAAATCCTGATCGTCGTCGACATCTTCATCAGAAGCATCGTCCAACGCGTTCTGCTCGGTCGTCTGGCCTGCTTCGCCATTAGCATTGCCACCCTTCCGGCGACGACGACGACGACGCTTTTTCTTCTTGCCGGGGTCATTCTCGCCGTCACTCTCGGTACGGGTCTGGGCGCGCGGCGTTTCGGCGACGGCAGTCGCTTCCTCGTCGTCGGCATCATCTTCTTCGACGATGTCTTCTTCCTCGACGTCGTCCATCATTGTCGTATTAACCGAGACGACTGGCGAGATGTACTCCGGCACAACGCGCGTTGCTGTCTTGAACTTCTCGAGCACAAAGTCAGGACTGATCAGGCTCGGATCGGCTTCAATCCGCACTGACAATGCGTAACGTGCCTCGATTTGAGCGATGTGCTCACGTTTCTGGTTCATCAGGAAGTTCACGACGGCAACAGGCGCCTTGAGCAACACCTCACGCGAACGCTTCCGGGTGCCTTCTTCCTCAATCTGGCGCAAGATTGACAATGATAGGCTGTCATCGGACCGGATGATTCCGGTGCCATGGCAGTGCGCGCAAGGTTGCGTGGTTGATTCCAACATGCCCGGACGCAAGCGCTGGCGGCTCATTTCGAGAAGGCCGAAGCCCGAAATGCGGCCAACCTGAATACGGGCTCGGTCGGTTTTCAGCTTTTCCTTCAGGCGCTTCTCTACGGCAGCGTTGTTCTTGCGCTCTTCCATGTCGATGAAGTCGATCACGATAAGCCCGGCAAGGTCACGAAGACGAAGTTGGCGCGCCACTTCCTCGGCTGCTTCGATATTGGTGCGGAGCGCCGTCTCCTCGATAGAGCCTTCCTTGGTCGCACGACCGGAGTTCACGTCGATGGCGACCAGAGCTTCGGTCACGCCGATGACGATATAGCCACCAGACCTCAGTTGGACGGTCGGGTTGAACATGCCGCCCAGATAGCTTTCAACCTGGAAGCGGGCAAAAAGCGGAAGTGACTCGTTGTAGTGCTTCACGTTTTTCGCGTGGGACGGCATGATCATCTTCATGAAGTCCTTGGCGGCGCGATAGCCAGCTTCGCCTTCAACCAGAACTTCGTCGATGTCCTTGTTGTAGAGGTCGCGGATAGAACGCTTAATCAGATCGCCCTCTTCGTAGATCGGTGCAGGTGCAATCGACTTCAGAGTCAGGTCGCGGACCTGTTCCCAGAGGCGCATCAGATATTCATAGTCGCGCTTGATCTCGGATTTGGTCCGCTGGCTGCCAGCAGTCCGGATGATAAGTCCGGCGCCATCCGGCACTTCGATCTCTGACGCGATTTCCTTGAGCTTCTTGCGGTCGGCGGCATTGGTGATCTTGCGAGAGATGCCGCCGCCGCGCGCGGTGTTGGGCATCAGGACGCAATAGCGACCAGCGAGCGACAGATAGGTGGTCAGTGCCGCACCCTTGTTGCCGCGTTCTTCCTTGACCACCTGCACCAGCATGATCTGGCGGACCTTGATCACTTCCTGAATCTTGTAGCGGCGCGGTCGTGGCTTGCGGGGTTGGCGGATTTCTTCGGCCACATCTTCTTCGGCGACCGACTCGATCTCGGGGTCGCTGTCCGAGGCGTGATCGGCGGCAACATAGGGATCATCGCCGTTTTGTTCGCCGTTTGGCTCTGAATCGCTGGAAGCGTCGCTGGTATTCTCTGACCGCGACAGCGATTCTTCCGAGCGTTCGACAAAGCTTGAAGATTCGTGCGCGTCATCTTCGCTTGGGTCGATGACGCCCATTCCGGGAATATCGTCGCTCGAGCGGACTGCATCGCTTTGGGAGGTGGCTTCAGCCTTGCGCTGAGGACGCTGGCGGCGGCGTGAGCTTCGATTTTGCTCTTCAGCCTCTTGCTCTTCCGCGTAAGCGCGTTCCTCGGCCAGGAGTGCCTGACGGTCCGCTACAGGAATCTGATAGTAGTCGGGATGGATTTCCGAGAAGGCAAGAAATCCGTGGCGGTTTCCGCCGTAATCCACGAAGGCAGCCTGCAACGAGGGTTCAACCCTCGTGATTTTTGCCAGGTAGATGTTTCCAGCGAGTTGACGTTTGTTTACAGTTTCAAAGTCAAATTCTTCGACCTTGTTTCCGTCCACCACCACGACGCGGGTCTCTTCCGCGTGGGTGGCATCGATAAGCATTTTCGTTGCCATTGATCTGTCCATACGCCCATAGCCGCAATGCCCCTGGCGGGGCTTCGCGGCTTTGAACGGTTTGTGCTAAGGCGATTAGCGGCGCGCATGGCAACAGGCAGACGGCGATTGGCCCTGCTCCTGTTTCCTGCCATAGGCGCGCGCGTTGCATCGCGGTTCTCATTTCCGAAACCCTGTCGGGCTTCTTTTTTCTGTCCCTGCGCCTGCGCGCCGGGCAATCCCGGCTCTTTCGAGCCAAATTCCGTCGCTTCAGCACCAGTCCATCAGGGAAATTGGCACGAAACGACCGCGAAACCTTCGGGCGCAGCGCGAAAATTTCGCGCAATTCGCCACGCTTCGACATTAGCGGGGAACGCAACAGAATGACAATGTCTTTTTGACCCTACGCAAAGGCCATCTAAGCTAGGGTCCGAAAGTCGAACCGCGCCGCCGAAAGCAGTTTGCGTACAGCTCAGAGATAATCTTGCCGCTGCAAACCGTACTTTGCCATCTTCTCGTTCAAGGTCCGCCGCGGCAGACAAAGCTCGTCCATCACAGCAGTGATTGAGCCTTTGTGGCGGCGCATTGTGTTGTCGATCAGCATCTTTTCGAAGCTCTCGACATACTCCTTGAGCGGTTTGCCTTCGGTCGTCATGGTAGCGGCCGT
>JBATMT010000525.1:0-1788 GCA_049289975.1 Paracoccaceae bacterium
CTCGACAAGGTGCTGATCCGCAACATCGTCAAGGCGCGCGGCTGGTTCGAGGCACTGACGCGTGGCGAAAGCTATGCCGAGATTGCCGAGCGCGAGGCGGTCTGGAAGCAGCGCATACAGCAGATGCTCCCGCTCGCCTTCCTGGCCCCGGATATCGTGCAGATGATTGCCGAGGGTCGTCAGCCAGTGGCCCTGACCTGTGAGGCCCTGATCAACGCGGAGATGCCGATCGTCTGGGCCGACCAGCGCGCGTTTGTCGACCGTCTCTGAGCCGCAGCCAGGTCTCTGACAAAAATCACCAATCCTCGAAATCGCAAACAGAGAATGGGCTAATTCCGGGCCGGAATTCGCGCCCCGACTTCCGTCTCAGCTATGGTGAACTCCCGCGCAACTGCGCGGAATGCCGCACACTTCCGGCAGCGCGTCGTCAAGTCTCTGATCGGGCAGGAAGGCTGGCTGGGGCGCTAGGATTCGAACCTAGGTATGGCGGTACCAAAAACCGCTGCCTTACCACTTGGCGACGCCCCAACTCGGCGGGTTCATACTCAAGGCCCATGCGGGCCGCAAGTCAAAAAAGCGGGCATTCCCGTTGAACCTCGCCTGCGGTGCCGCTATCGCGGGGTATGCGAAAGTGGGATGTCATCATTCTGGGAGCCGGAGCAGCCGGCATGATGTGCGCGGCCGAAGCGGGTCGGCGCGGGCGGCGGGTGCTGGTCATCGACCACGCACGCGCTCCCGGTGAAAAGATTCGCATCTCGGGCGGTGGGCGGTGCAACTTCACCAATCTGTCGATTGCGCCAGAGCGGTTCCTGTCTTCAAACCCGCGCTTTGCCTTGTCGGCGCTCAGCCGATTCAGTCCTGCCGATTTCATAGCGCGCGTGGACAGGGCGGGGATTGCTTGGCACGAGAAGGTGCTGGGCCAGCTCTTTTGTGATGGAAGCGCTACCCAGATCGTACGGATGTTGACAGACAGTCTGCGCGACAAGGGAGTGGAGTTGCTGCTTGCAACGGCTGTAAGCGATGTCAGGCATGAGGACGGCTTTGCGCTTTTGACTGATCAAGGCGTGTTGAGGGCCGACCGTCTGGTGGTTGCCTGCGGTGGCAAATCCATTCCCAAGATCGGCGCATCCGGCTTTGGCTATCAGATTGCGCAACAGTTCGGGCTGCCGATTGTTGAAACGCGCCCTGCTCTGGTCCCCCTGACATTCGCAGAACAGGATCTGGCAGCGTGGAAGCATCTCGCCGGGGTTAGCGTCACGGCTCGGATTGGGCATGGCAAGGTGGGCTTCCGCGAGGGGTTGCTCTTTACCCATCGCGGGCTCTCAGGGCCTTCGATCCTGCAGATCAGCTCCTATTGGCGAGAGGGTGACTTTCTGCAAATCGATCTGGCAGATGGCAAGAACGCGGTCGCCGAGCTCAAGTCAGCGCGGTCTGTCAACGGCCGACAATCGTTAAACAAGGCATTGTCGCGACTGGTGCCGGAAAAGCTGGCAGGCACGATTCTCGATCAGATGAAACTGTCTGGAAATCTCGCGGATCAGGGCAACGCGGTTTTTGCCAAGGTCGGTGCCGCCGTCAACGCATGGCAGGTGCGCCCGGTCGGGTCAGAGGGTTATCGCACAGCGGAGGTCACGCTTGGGGGCGTAGACACGCAGGCGCTCGATGCAAAGACGATGGAGGCCAAGGCGGTGCCGGGTCTGCATTTCATCGGCGAGGTTGTCGATGTGACAGGCTGGCTTGGCGGATACAATTTCCAATGGGCTTGGTCGTCGGGGTGGGCTGCTGGGC
>JBATMT010000526.1:0-2296 GCA_049289975.1 Paracoccaceae bacterium
CGCCCGCCTCACGAAACAGGCCCCGCCGGAATGTCGAACCCGTCGGGCGCCAGTTCGAACCCCTCGAAGCGAAAGCCCGGACTGACCGTGCAGCCGACCAGCGTCCAGTCGCCGGTGGTCCGCGCCGCCTGCCAATGATGCGCAGGCACGATGCCTTGCGGCCGCTCCCCTGCTGCGATGTCCGGTCCAAGCCGCATCTCGCGCGCCGGTCCCGCCTCGGACTCCGCCACCTTCAGGATCAGCGCCGCCCCTGCATGGAAATGCCATATCTCCACCGCATCGACCCGGTGCCAGTGGCTGCTTTCGCCCGCCTTCAACAGGAAATAGATGCAAGTGCCCACCGGTCGTTCGCCTTCCGCCGCTTCCGCCACCCAGGTCTGGCGATACCAGCCGCCCTCGGGGTGCCGCTCCAGCCCCAGCGCCGCAATGATCTCGTCCGCCGTCATGCCTGCCCCCAACGAAAAAGCCCCCGCCAGATCATGGCAGAGGCTTCCCACATTTTCTGTTTGCAAAATATCCCCGCCGGAGGCATCCGCCGACAAAGGCAGGCGACCGGCGAAAGACTCAGCCCTTCAGGATGGACTTGCCTGCAAACTCGGCCGTCTCGCCCAGCATTTCCTCGATGCGGATCAACTGGTTGTATTTCGCCAACCGGTCCGACCGCGCCAGCGAGCCGGTCTTGATCTGCCCGCAGTTTGTCGCCACCGCCAGATCGGCAATCGTCGCGTCTTCTGTCTCGCCCGACCGGTGGCTCATCACGCTGGTATAACCCGCCCGGTCCGCCATCCGTACTGCGTCAAGTGTTTCGGTCAGCGTGCCGATCTGGTTGACTTTCACCAAAAGCGAGTTGGCGCAGCCCTTCTTGATGCCGTCCGCCAGACGCTTGGGGTTGGTCACAAACAGATCGTCACCGACAAGCTGCACCTTCTTGCCCAAAACGTCGGTCAGGTGCTTCCAGCCATCCCAATCGTCTTCGGCGCAGCCATCCTCGATCGAGATGATCGGATAGTCCTTCACCAGAGCGGCCAGATAGGCGACGTTTTCTTCCGGCGACAGGGTTTTCCCTTCGCCCGAAAGCACATACTTGCCGTTCTTGAAGTATTCGGTCGAGGCGCAATCCAGCGCCAGACAGATATCTTCGCCCGGCTTGTAGCCCGCCTTCTCGACAGCCTTCAGGATGAAATCCAGTGCATCCCGAGTCGAGGACAGGTTTGGCGCAAAGCCGCCCTCGTCGCCGACACCTGTCGCCAGTCCTGCCGCCGAAAGCTCTTTCTTCAACGTATGGAACACTTCCGACCCCATCCGCACCGCCTCGCGAATGTTCGCGGCAGCGACCGGCATGATCATGAATTCCTGAATGTCGATCGGGTTGTCGGCATGCTCGCCACCATTGATGATGTTCATCATCGGCACCGGCAATATGCGGGCCGAAGTGCCGCCCACATAGCGGTACAGCGGCTGCGAAGTGAAGTCTGCCGCCGCCTTTGCCACTGCCAGCGATACGCCAAGGATGGCGTTCGCGCCCAGACGGCCCTTGTTGTGGGTGCCGTCGATTTCGCACATCAGACGGTCGATCTCGACCTGCTCGGTCGCATCCTCGCCGACCAGATTCTCGGCCAGCTCACCGTTGACCGCAGCCACGGCCTCCAGCACGCCCTTGCCCATATAGCGCTTCTTGTCGCCATCGCGCTTTTCCACGGCCTCATGCGCGCCGGTCGATGCCCCGGAAGGAACCGCAGCGCGGCCCATCGTGCCATCTTCGAGGATCACGTCGACTTCGACGGTCGGGTTGCCCCGGCTATCAAGGATTTCGCGGGCGTGGATATCGATGATCGTGCTCATGGGACCTCCTGAGACCAGATTTCATGCCCGGTTAAACCGCCTCGGGCCGTGGTGCAAGTTGGCTCTTAGCGCGGTCTGGCTCCGTTGGGAAGTGATAGCGCTAACGGCTACTCGCTTCCGGCCATCAAGCCGCCTTCGCCAGCCGCCGCTCGCGCGCAAAGGTGTAAAGCCCCGACAAGATGATCAGCGCCGCCCCGGCCAGCGTTGCCGCATCAGGCCGCTCGCCAAAGACCGTGGCCCCGATGATCAGCGCAAAGAGCAGCCGCGCATAGCGGAACGGCGTCACCACCGCGATCTCGCCAATCCGCATCGCAGCCGTGATCGCCCAATAGGCTGCCATCCCGAACAAGAGCGCCCCGCCAAGGAACCCGGCCTGTGGCAGCGTCGGCACCAGCGCGCCGCCAGACTTTGCCAGCATCAGCGCGCCCAGCAGCCCGACCGCCAGAAATCCCCA
>JBATMT010000527.1:0-1677 GCA_049289975.1 Paracoccaceae bacterium
GTCTCGTACCGCATCACATGGGTGGCCTCGGCGGCCAGCCACGCCCAGATCGGCGGGTAGATGAAGGGATAGACCTGTCCCGAGAAGCCTTCGGCCTCCAGCCGGTCGATCCATTCAGGCGGCGGCAGCATGGTAAAGAAGGTCGGGTCGGTGGGATAAACCAGATCGGGCCGCCCGTCCGCCAGCCATTGTCCGGCAATCCAGAGCGCGTGGAAGTCAGCCGAGATGCTTTCGCGAAAGACCAGCCCCGAGATCGCCACGAACATCACGACCAGCAGCGATACGATCAGACGTTCCGCAAGTTGGTCCGGCTCACTGCGGGATGGCATCGTAGGCACCGGGAAAACCTGCATCAAATAGCGTGTCAAGTCGCGGCCATGTGACGGATTTCACCCTGTTGATGCAAGGAATAACCCGCGCAGGGCCAGCCTGCGGGCCGCTGCACTTGACTTCACCCCCTTCTGGCGTTGTATCGGCGCAACGAATTTTGATGCCGGTGCCGTAAGCGGTGCCCGAGGGGACAAAGATGCACGCCTATCGCAGCCACACCTGCGCCGATCTGAACAAGAGCCACGCCGGTGAAACCGTGCGCCTGTCGGGCTGGGTCCACCGTGTCCGCGACCACGGCGGCGTGCTGTTCATCGACCTGCGCGACCACTACGGCATGACCCAGATTCTGGCCGACAGCGACAGCCCGGCCTTCGCGGCGATCGAAAAGCTCAAGGCCGAAACCGTGGTTCGCATCGACGGTCGGGTCAAGGCGCGCGACGCCTCGCTGGTGAATGCCAAGATCCCGACCGGCGAGATCGAAGTCTATGCGCTGGCGGTCGAGGTGCTTGGCCCGGCAGAAGAACTGCCGCTGCCGGTGTTCGGCGATCTCGATTATCCCGAAGAAACCCGCCTGACCTACCGCTTCCTCGACCTGCGCCGCGAGGGCCTGCATCGCAACATGATGCTGCGCTCGAACGTGGTGCGGTCGTTGCGCAACCGCATGTGGGACGCGGGCTTCAACGAGTTCCAGACGCCGATCATCACCGCCTCGTCGCCGGAAGGCGCGCGCGACTTCCTCGTGCCGTCGCGGCTGCATCCGGGCAAGTTCTACGCGCTTCCGCAGGCTCCGCAGCAGTTCAAGCAGTTGATCATGGTCGCGGGCTTTGACCGCTATTTCCAGATCGCGCCTTGCTTCCGCGACGAAGACCCGCGCGCCGACCGCAGCCCGACCGACTTCTACCAGCTTGACGTCGAGATGAGCTTTGTCGAGCAAGAAGACGTGTTCGCTGCCGTGCAGCCGGTCATTCAGGGCATCTTCGAGGAGTTCGGCCAAGGAAAGACGGTACATGCCGACTGGCCGTTGATTGCCTACAAGGATTCGCTTCTGTGGTACGGCTCCGACAAGCCCGACCTGCGCAACCCGATCGAGATGCAGGTGGTCAGCGACCATTTCCGCGACTCGGGCTTTGCCATCTTCGCAAAGCTGCTGGAACAGGACGGCACCGAGGTCCGCGCCATTCCCGCGCCGACCGGCGGCAGCCGCAAATTCGCCGACCGCATGAACGCATTCGCCCAGCAGCAGGGCCTGCCGGGCATGGGCTATATCTTCTGGCGCAAGGCCGAGGATGGCTCGACCGAAGCCGCCGGCCCCATCGCCAAGGCCCTTGGCCCCGAGAAGACCGAGGC
>JBATMT010000528.1:0-2835 GCA_049289975.1 Paracoccaceae bacterium
ATGTCGTACTACAGGCCGCAAACGCATCCGCGTCGCCTTTGAGTGTGACGCTGTAGATTGCGACAAGAGCAATCGCCAGTGTCGCCGTTGCAGCAACCGCGATACGCTGTGTCGAAAGTGACATTCCCATTCCCTTTGATTGACTGACCGCGCGCATTGATCGCCGATCCTGGCCCGACTATCAATTGCCCCTGTCGAGGTGAGACGTCAGGACACAGTATGCCAAACAGCAGCCAGCCTTACCAATTTGACGGGCTCGCGGATCGCAGCAACTGGGTCAGGATGCGCACATTGGCTCTCCTGCGCTGGATGGCGATTGCAGGGCAGTTGGCGGCGATCTTCATCGCGTGGCGTTTCTTTCAGATAGCCATCAATCCGTTTCTTTGTCTTTCGATCGTCGGCCTTTCCATGCTTGCGAATATCGTCTCTAGCGTTCGCTATCCGCAAAACCGGCGCCTGAGCGAAACCGAGGCGCTTGCCACGCTTCTGTTTGACAGCAGCCAGCTGGCGCTTCTTCTCTACATTACTGGTGGTCTGAACAATCCATTCGCCCTGCTCCTTCTTGCGCCAGCGACCATCGCCGCAACAGCTCTTGAAGACCGCTCCACCGCGATCGTCGGTGCGCTTACCATCCTGTTTGTCACTTTCTTGGCCGTCTTTCACTTGCCGCTGAGTTACCGCGATGGCCGATTGATTGAGGTTCCGGACCTCTTCGGTTTTGGATTCTGGGTGGCCCTTGTCATAGGCGTAGTGTTTCTCGCGCTATATGCCCGCCGCGTCAGCGGCGAAATACATGCAATGAGCGATGCGCTGCTTGCGACACAAATGGCATTGGCTCGCGAACAAAAACTGACAGACTTGTCTGGCGTTGTTGCAGCCGCCGCACACGAGCTAGGAACCCCCTTGGCGACCATCAAGCTGGCCGCCGCAGAGCTGTCGGACGAGTTGGTCGATCTGCCCGACCTCCGCGAGGACGCGGATCTTATCAGATCACAGGCAGATCGGTGCCGAGACATTCTGAGGTCGATGGGCCGCGCCGGTAAGGACGATCGGCAGATGCATGCAGCACCCTTTGCGGGTGTAGTGCAGGAAGCCGCCGAGCCACATATGCATCGCAAGGCACGTCTGCATTTCGCTCTGCCGACCGAGAGGATTGCAGAACAGCCTCTGTTGCCGCGGAGACCGGAAATCATTCATGGTCTTCGCAATCTTGTGCAAAATGCTGTCGATTTTTCCCGCAAGAACGTCTGGATTGATCTGGACTGGACCGACACCACAATCGTCCTGCGGATCACAGATGATGGTTCTGGCTTTCCGTCGGGCGTTATTGGTCGAATCGGAGACCCATTCATGCGTCATCAACGGGCTGCAGCGCCGACTCAGGATTTGAGTCGGCCCCATTATGAAGGGATGGGCCTTGGCCTCTTTATCGCGAAGACCTTGCTGGAGAGAACAGGTGCGCAACTGCGCTTCGGAAATGCGCTGGATCCGTTCCTGACCGACGACGAGCGCCCTGAGCGCTGCGGTGCGGTGGTTGAAGTCACTTGGCTGCGGACGGCTATCGAAGTCCCATCGTCTGGCCCGCATGGCGAAAACTCAGTCATTAGCGCCTAGTGGGTCGCTCTTGCGGTGCATCTTAACCTGGCTTTAAGCCAGCATCTCTGATCCTGACGTGCGGCTGACGTGGCCGAGCATCGGTGCAGCAGATGTCTTCTTTCGTGTTAGCAACAGCTATGGTTTTGGCCAGTGTCGCCTGTGCTTTTGCGGCCCTGGTCTTCCTGACGGTTTCGCAAGGGGCATTGTCACGCCGAAACCCGCGAGTCCTGCCTTTGCTACCGCAATTGGAGCCGACGGTATTCCTGTTTGAGGAAGAAAATCTTGTCGATGCCACCGAACCCGCCAAGCGCCTGCTGGCAAGCTTGGAAGGGGCTGGTTCACAATGGCAACGACTTGCGACCTACCTTCACGCATACTTACCGGATATTGAAAGCGCGCTAGCATCGCTTTCAACGACGGGGCGAATTCGCTTGCAGTCTCGGACCCGGTCAGGTCTGGCGCTAGAGGCTGAACATCTTGGAGAATCCGTACGGATAACCTTGTCTGACCAGACCTCAGAGGGTCAGAGAATCCTGATCGACGGGCTTTCGTTGCTGGCGCAAGAGCAGGAGATCAGTTCGCATCGCGAAACGTTGTCTTTGGCGCCCTGTCCCATTTGGCGCACATCCACAGATGGAAGGCTGACGTGGACGAACCAGCGCTATCTGGAGTTGGTGAGAACCCAAATTGGCAACGACCTCGTCTGGCCGCTTCCCGAGGTATTCGCAAGTTCAACTGAATCCGATGGCGTCCGGTCTAGGGCATTCGGTTCTGGCGAATGGTTTGACTGCTATTGCCGCAAGGTGGAAAACGGATTCCTGCGCTACGCCCTCCCCGCCGAGTCCGCTGTAGTTGCCGAGGCATCGCTGAAGAGTTTCTTGCAAACTCTTTCAAGGACATTTGCGGAACTCTCTACGGGCCTCGCGATCTTTGATCGAGAGCGGCGGCTGGCGACATTCAACCCGGCGCTTACCGATCTGACGACGTTGAGCGGGGAGTTTCTGTCCGCTCGGCCCACACTTGTCGCGTTTCTCGATAGATTGCGTGAAACTCAAGTGATGCCCGAGCCAAAGGATTATCCAACCTGGCGGCAAAAGATCGAGGAGATGGAGAAAGCGGCCGCAGAGGGCTACTACGAAGAAATCTGGGTGCTTCCGACTGGCCAGACCTACAGGCTAAGAGGTCGCCCGCACCCTGATGGGGCGCTGGCATTGCTGCTGGAGGATGTCAGCTCTGAAG
>JBATMT010000529.1:0-2953 GCA_049289975.1 Paracoccaceae bacterium
GGCGGAGACGGTCAGAGTTCAGGGCGTCGTCTTCCTGATTGGTTCAATCGCCCTTCTGGCCGCCCACCTGCACTCTGGCGTCCTGAACGCACAGACCTTGCCGCTGTCTGCGCTGATGGTCGTCCCCGCCGTCATCGGCAACCGCATAGGTCTCGCCGTGCATGACAAGCTCGACGCACAGAAGTTCCGCCGGTGGACACTGATCCTGCTGGCTCTGACTGGGGCAAACCTTCTCAGGCAGTCCCTCTCTTGACCATTTTCTGCTTTGAAATATCCCGCGACGGATGAGGCGCGCCCTGACGACCTTCCAGTGTAAGATCGTCAGCGCCCAACGCGCATTCGGAAAGGAACGCGCTGGACCGGAGGCAGTCCCCCGGCCTCGTCACACATTCATCAGCCGATTGCAGCCGCTTTTACGTCCGCATCAATGAACGGCACGTACTGCGCGAAATTGTCGGCGAACATGTTCACCAGCTTCTTGGCCTGCGCATCATAGGATGCCTTGTCCGTCCAGGTCTGGCGCGGGTCGAGCAGAACCTCATCCACGCCCGGCACCGATACCGGCACCTCAAACCCGAAGAATGGATCCTTGCGGAACTTGACCGTGTTCAGCGAGCCATCAAGCGCCGCTGTCAACAACGCCCGCGTTGCCTTGATCGGCATACGGCGGCCGGTGCCATAGGCGCCCCCAGTCCAGCCAGTGTTCACCAGCCAGCAGGTCGCGCCATGATCGGCGATCTTTTCTTGCAAGAGTTTGCCGTAGACTTCCGGACGGCGCGGCATGAACGGAGCGCCGAAACAGGTCGAGAAGGTCGGGATTGGCTCGGTCACGCCCACTTCGGTGCCTGGCGTCTTTGAGGTGAAACCCGACAGGAAATGGTACATCGCCTGCGCCGGCGTCAGCCGCGCAATGGGCGGCAGCACGCCATAAGCGTCGCAAGTCAGCATGATCACGTTCTTGGGATTGCCACCAAGCGAAGTCGGCGACGCGTTCGAGATATACTCCAGCGGATAGGCGCAGCGCATGTTGTCAGTGATCGAGTTGTCTTCAAAGTCGAGATCGAACGTCTCGGGGTCGAAGATCATGTTTTCGATCACGGTGCCGAACTTTTCCGTCGTGGCGTAGATTTCCGGCTCGGCCTCGCGGCTGAGGTTGATGGTCTTGGCATAGCAGCCGCCTTCGAAGTTGAAGGTGCCCTTGTCGGACCAGCCGTGCTCGTCATCGCCGATCAGCGTACGTGACGAGTCAGCCGAAAGCGTGGTCTTGCCGGTGCCCGACAGGCCGAAGAACACGGCGGTGTCTTTCGGGTTGTCGATGGCATGGTTGGCCGAACAGTGCATCGGCATCACACCCTTGCCGGGCAGAATGTAGTTCAGAAGCGTGAAGACCGACTTCTTGTTCTCGCCCGCGTAGGCCGTGTTGGCGATCAGGATCAGCTTCTTGTCGAAGTTGAGCGCAATCACCGTCTCGGACCGGCAGCCATGACGCTCGGGGTCGGCCTTGAAGGACGGGCAGTTGATGATGGTGAATTCCGGCGCAAAGACATCAAGCTCGTCGGCAGACGGGCGACGCAGCAGATGCCGGATGAACAGCCCGTGCCATGCAAGCTCGGTCACGACGCGCACATCCAGACGATGTTCCGGATCGGCACCGCCAAACAGGTCCTGCACGAAATAGTCGCGGCCCTTCATGTGAGCCAGCATGTCTGCGTAAAGCCGGTCGAACGCATCTTGCGCCATCGGCTTGTTGTTTTCCCACCAGATGGTGTTTTCGACAGAGGGTGTGCGGACAACGAACTTGTCCTTGGGCGACCGGCCGGTGTGCTTGCCGGTGGTCACGAGGAACGACCCACCCTTGCCCAGCGTACCCTCGCTGCGCTTCAGCGCCTCTTCGATCAGGGCCGGTTCGCGCAGGTTGTAATATACGTGGCCAAGCCCCTTGATCCCTTGTTCGTCAAGTCGGTTCGCGGGGTTCACACGTCCTGTGGTCATTCGTAGCTCCCATAGCCGCTGCGCGGCGTCCTCAGAGTTTATTTCGCTCGATCGACACGCCTCGGGCCAAAGAGGCGCAAAACAGTCCGAAAATCCGACTGTCACCGGGCCTATATAACACGCTATGGCATTGAACCAGAACGGTTTGTCGCCGTTAGCGCCACCAATGTCGGTTTAGCGCAACCATCGGCGAAAGACTGTTCGGTAGGCAAACACTGTGCCTGAAAGTGAGACAAAATAGTCAAACTTCGTAACTTTCCGTGCGCGACAATTGCGCCAGACGAGGTGATTCGCAGTTACCAGTTGATTCCAGTCGCCGAAAAACCGAAACTGCTGCGAAAACAAGGCTAGAGCAGAAATAATTTAGGGAATAACAAATGTCGCGGATCGCTTTGGTCGATGACGACAGGAATATCCTGACGTCAGTGTCAATGACCCTTGAGGCCGAAGGCTTCGAGGTTGAGACCTACAACGACGGCCAGTCAGCGCTGGACGCGTTCAACAAGCGCATGCCCGACATGGCAGTGCTGGACATCAAGATGCCGCGCATGGATGGTATGGACCTGCTCCAGCGGCTGCGCCAGAAAACGTCGATGCCGGTGATCTTCCTGACCTCCAAGGACGACGAGATCGACGAAGTTCTGGGCCTGCGCATGGGAGCCGACGACTACGTCAAGAAGCCGTTCTCCCAGCGCCTGCTGGTTGAACGCATCCGCGCGTTGTTGCGTCGTCAGGACGCCATCGCCACCGGCGAGGTCGCAACGACCGAAGAAACCAAGATCATGACACGCGGCGAACTGGTGATGGACCCGCTGCGCCATTCGGTCAGTTGGAAGGGCCGCGACGTTGCCCTGACCGTGACCGAATTCCTGCTGTTGCAGGCACTGGCCCAGCGCCCTGGCTTCGTGAAGAGCCGCGATCAGCTGATGGACGTGGCCTATGACGATCAGGTCTATGTCGA
>JBATMT010000530.1:0-7076 GCA_049289975.1 Paracoccaceae bacterium
CGCTTGGTGCGCTGATCATCGCGCTGGGGCTATTGGTCGATGACGCGATGATCGCCATCGAGACGATGATTTCCCGGCTCGAGATTGGCGAAAGCCTTGAAAAGGCCGCGTCTTATGCTTGGACTTCCATCGCTTTTCCGATGCTTTCGGGGACGCTGATAACGGTTGCGGGTTTCATTCCCATCGGGCTGAACAGTTCGGCAGCGGGTGAATACACTATCTCGCTTTTCTATGTGATCGCAGTTTCGCTTCTATTGTCATGGATCGTTGCCGTGCTGTTCGCGCCGATCCTTGGTACGACCTTCCTGCCCAGGACCATGAAGCATCATTCTGGCGAACCGGGTCGGGTGCGGCAGGTTTTCCACCGCATCCTCCTGACGGCGATGCGGATGAAATGGATCGCCATTGGCATCACGCTGGTCGTCTTCGCCCTTGCGATGTTCGGCATGGGCTTCGTGCAGAAGCAGTTCTTCCCGACGTCGGACCGGCCCGAACTCATCATCGACGTGACGCAGCGCCAGAATTCCACCATTCAGTCGACCGACGCGGTGATGGCCAAGCTTGACGGCTGGCTGGCCCAACAGGACGAGGCGCAATACTGGACGACGTATGTCGGCCGCACTGCGCCGCGTTTCATTCTGGCGCTGGACGTTCCGGCACCTGGCCCGAACATGGGTCAGATAGTCATCATGACCGAAAGTCTGGAATCACGGGACAAGCTCAAGAAAAAGGTCAATGAGTACGCGACGGGTATCGTCGGGGTGGAGATCTTTCCGAAGTTCCTCGAGCTTGGCCCGCCGGTCGGAAAGCCCGTGCAATATCGCATATCCGGGCCAGATCCCAAGGTGCTGCGCGACCATGCGCGCGTGCTTGCAGGGGTGATTGCCAAGGATCAGCGGCTCGACAAGATTTCGTTGGACTGGAACGAACCGGCGCGGGTGGCACGTGTTGCGCTCGATCAGGAGAAACTGCGGCAACTGGGTCTGACACAGACAGATGTGGCGCAGGCGCTGAACGGGCTTTTCGACGGCATCAGTGTCACCGACCTGCGCGATGGCCGTACACTGATCGACGTGCTGGCGCGCGGCGCGCAAGACGATCGCTCGTCACTGCTTGCGCTGCAAAACCTTCAGCTTGGCAGCGCGTCAGGCAAGCCTATTCCCTTGTCGTCGTTCGCGCGGCTGGAGTGGACGACGGAACAGCCGATCATCTATCAGCGCGACCAGATGCCGACGATCACGCTGAAGGCGGCAATTGCGACGGCGGATCAGCCCGACACGATCGTCAAGGATCTTGGCGGGGCGATCAGCAGTTTCGCAGCCACCCTTCCGGCAGGCTATCAGGTCGTGGTGGGTGGCACCGTCGAGTCGAGTGCCGACAGTCAGGCGCCGATCCTTGCCGTTGTGCCGCTGATGATCCTGACGATCATGACGCTTGCGATGTTGCAGATGCAGAGTTTCCGGCTTCTGTTCGTGGTGCTTGCCGTGGCACCGCTCGGCCTGATCGGAGTCGTTGCTGCGTTGTTGCCATCAGGAGCGCCATTGGGGTTCGTCGCCATACTTGGTGTGCTGGCTCTGGTCGGCATCTTGATCCGCAATTCGATCATTCTGGTCCACGAAATCGAGGTGCTGATCGAACACGGTCGGTCACGCTGGCAGGCGGTTTATGAGGCGTCCGACAGCCGTGCCCGACCCATCCTCCTGACCGCTGCTGCCGCCAGTCTGGCCCTTATCCCGATCTCGCGGCAGGTTTTCTGGGGTCCGATGGCCTATGCTATGATGGGCGGTATCATTGTCGGCACGCTGGTGACGCTGATCTTCGTTCCGGCGCTTTACTGTGCGGTGTTCCGGGTGAAGCCAGAAGATACGGACGTTCGATTGGCCAATGCAGATGAAGCCTCATGACCTTTTACATTTCATCAGGTCAGCGAAATGACGATCTTTCCGCGTCTTCTTTCGGCTTTGACCTGATAGTCGTACGCCTCTTGGTAGTCAGCCAAGGCGAATACCTTGTCGACTTCAGGAACTAACCTGCCCTGCTTGAGCGCGTCGAATACAAAGCGCACTCCGCGGTCGCGTTGCGCCGGGTCGTAGATGTGATTGTAGATGGAGTATGGTCTCAGAATTGCGGCTGATCTGATCATCGGAATGATCGGCACCAAGTCTGGCGATGGGTCAAGTTTGCCATAGAGGAATATCTGCGCGTTCTTCGCCAGGGCGTTCGCATATTGGCCAAGCAAAGGGTCGCCAACGGGATCATAGACGGATTTGACGCCTTTTCCTCCGGTGATCTCCAGAATTTTTTCGGCAAAATCGGCTCCGGGGACAATCGCTTTTGTCGCGCCTTTCGACAGCATGTAGTCAAGTTGATTTTCGGAACGCGATGTCGCGATTGTCTTGATATTGAGCAAACGGCAGATTTCGAGCGCTGCAGTCCCAGAGGTGCTGGCACCGGCCGTCACAAGCACCCAATCATCTGCGGCTAGCTCCGACAGTTCAACGATCGGGAAATAGGCCGTCAGATATTGCACCCAGATGCTGCACGCTTGTGCCACAGAGAGGTTTTCCGGATAGGGAACGGCAAATTCGGACGGTACGACAAAGGTGTCGCCTGAAGTCTGATAGCCCTCATTCATGAAAGGCAAAGTGCTGACCCGGTCCCCGATCTTGTGGTCGGTGACGCCTTCGCCAATTGCATCCACCACGCCCACGGCCTCATCGCACAGTGCCGTCGGCAACTCGATGCCAAAGACATATTCGTTGCTCATGAGATAGAGATCGCCGTAGTTCAGGGCAAAAGCCTCGTTCGCCACGCGGATTTCGCCTTTGCCCGGCAGTTTCATCGCCACTTCGTCGATCTGCAGACCTGCCGGGCCTTCGAACCGGTGCAATCTCAGCATTCTTGGCATTTCATTTCCTCATTTTCGAAGTTACCGGTCGGCAAGGTCCGGGTTTGTCAGGTCGCCTCCGCGACCGTTTTACGCTTGGAAACCTGTCGCGCTGATCGGCCAAAGCCCATCAGTTCGCGCGTATAGGCTTCCTTCGGCGCCGCCATGATCTCGTCGGTTGACCCGGCTTCGATGACATCGCCGCGCCGCATGACGAGCAGGCTGTCCGAGATATGAGCCACGACCTTCAGGTTGTGGGTCACGAACAGCATGGACAGTCCAAGGCTGCGCTTCAGGTCGTCGAGAAGGTTGAGGATTTGCGCCTGCACCGAGACGTCGAGCGCCGAGGTCGGTTCATCGAGGATCATCAGCTTTGGCCCAAGCGCCAGTGCGCGCGCAATTGCAACCCGCTGTGCCTGACCGCCCGACAGTTCCTTGGCCTTGCGGTCGAGGAAGTCGGCTGGCAGGCCGCACTGGCCGAGGACTGTCGCGGCGCGGTCTCGGATTTCGCTGCCCTTAGCCACACCCTGCGCGACCAGAGGTTCGGCGATGATCTGTGCGATGGTCAGGCGCGGGCTGAGTGACAGGAACGGGTTCTGCGCCACCACACCGATATCGCGACGTGCCTCTTGCAATTCGGCCCCCGACAGCGACAACCAGTCCTTGCCGTTGAGGCGTATCGTGCCGCTTTCTGTGGGAACCAGCCGCAAGATGGCTCTGAGCAGGCTGCTCTTGCCCGATCCGGATTCACCAACGATGCCAAGCGTCTGGCCGCGCGGCAAAGCGAAGCTTGCCGCGTTGACCGCCGGCGGTGGCGGGGCGGCGAACAGACCGCGTCTGCGATAGCGCACCACGAGGTCGCGCACTTCGAGGATAGGTTCAGCCATTCGTCCCCTCCTCCAGATGGCAAAGCCAGTGGCGTTGCCCCATGTGCCGGTTCGGCGGACTGACTGTTGCGCAAACGGCCATGACCTTTGGACAGCGCGCGGCGAAGGCGCAGCCCTTGATCTCTTCTTGTGGCGGCGGAATGCGGCCTTCGATTGCTGCCAGACGTTCACCCTTGCCGGCCCCATCCGGCAAGGCCGCCAGAAGCGCCTGCGTATAGGGGTGGCGCGGACTGGCCAGAACGGCTTCGGTCGGACCTTCCTCGACAGTCAGACCGGCGTAAAGCACAGTGGCGCGGTCACAGACTTCGGCCACAACGTCCATGTCGTGCGTAATCATCAGAACGGTCAGACCACGTTCTGCCACCAGCCGCTTCAGAAGCGCCAGAACCTGCGCGCCGACGGTCACATCAAGTGCCGTGGTCGGTTCGTCGGCGATCAGGAATTCGGCCCCGGTCGCCAGCGCCTGCGCGATGACGACACGCTGCTGCATCCCGCCGGAAAGTTGGTGAGGGTAGCATTTCAGCACGCGTTCGGGGTCCGGCAGGCCGGTTGCAGCCAGAAGTTCAACCGCCTCGGAATGGCGCTCATGGCGGGGTGCAGAGCGGTGGCTGAGCAACACATCATCCATTTGGCGACCGATGCTGAGTACCGGATTAAGCGCCGCTGCCGGGTCTTGCGAGATGAGAGCTATACGCCTGCCGCGCAAGCTTGCAGCAACGTCGCGCAGTTCCATCCCGTCGAAGCGGAAGCGCTCTGCCTCGATCCGTGCGCCCTCGGGCAGCAGCCCCAGAAGCGACATGCCGGTCATGGTCTTTCCGCATCCGGATTCGCCGATCAGTCCGTGAATGGCGCCGCGAGGGATTTGCAAGTCGACCTCGCGCACCGCGCGGACCCTGCCCGCGCTGCTTCCGAACGACACTGACAGGCCTTTGATATCAAGCATCGGCATGAGACTTGCTCCCGCTCTTGTCACCGAGCGCATCGCCCAGAACGCTGAAGGCAAGAGCCACGATGAAGATCGCAAGGCCGGGTGCCGCCGAGTACCACCAGCGGTCAGGGAAGAAGCCCCGTCCGGCATTGACCATCTGCCCCCAGTCGGCCGTTGGCGGCAAGATGCCAAGGCCAAGGAACGACAGTGCAGACGCGGTCAGCAGCGCCGGTCCCACATCAAGGGCTGCCTGAACGCCAAGTGGGCGAACCGCTCCGGGCAAGATGTGCCGGGCGATGATCCGGGCGTGCGAGACGCCCATCAGCCGTGCCGCCTCGACATAGGGTTGGCCGCGCAGCACCAGAACCTCGGCCCGTGCCATCCGGGCATACCACGGCCACCATGTCACCGCGACAGCGATGATGCAGTTGAGCATGCCAGCGCCCAATGCGGCGGCAAGAAGAACGGCGAGGAGCAGGGCAGGAAATGCAAGAAAAATGTCGGTGACCCGCATGAGGATCTCATCCACCCAGCCGCCGAAGTAACCCGCGACAAGTCCGACCGGCAGGCCGATCAGGAGCGACAGCGCTACAATCAGGAAGCCCGTGGTCAGCGACACGCGCGCGCCGTAGATTATCCGGCTCAGCACATCGCGGCCCAGATGGTCGGCACCCAGCCAAAAGTCTGCGGACGGCGCACGGAACTTGGCTGTGATGTTGGGTGACCCGGCTCCCTGCCCCGGATAGGGCGAGACGATTGGCGCGAAGATCGCGGCAAGAACGAACAGCAAGATGATTGCAAGACTGACAGTCCCTGCCGGGCCAAGACGGTTGAAAAGCGCCTTCATGTCAGGGCCACGCGCGGATCAACCATTGCCTGAGCAAGGTCGATGATCAGGTTCATCACCACATAGCACAACGTCACCACAAGGGTCGCCGCTGCGATGACGGGAAAGTCCTTCGACAAGATCGCCTCCGACACATAGCGCCCAAGTCCAGGCCAGGCGAAGATGATCTCGACCAGAACCGCTCCGGTGAGGGCATAGGCAAAGGAAAGCCCGATGACCGTCAGTGCCGGGCCAACTGCGTTCGGCAGGGCATGGCCAAACAGGATGCGCGGCTCGGAAAGGCCGAGGGCTCGCGCCGCCACGATATGGCGCCTTTGCAGGATTTCGATCATTGCGGATCGCGTCAGCCGCATCGCCACCCCAGCGGGATAGGAGGCCAGCGTCAGAGCAGGCAGGATCAGATGCAGGAAAGCATCCCAGAACGCCGCCGGACGGCCTGCAAGCACGGCATCGATCAGGTTGAAGCCGGTCACGGGCTGAAGCGGATTGATCACCGAAAACTCGCGCGACATGCGGCCCGACAGGGGCAGGATGTCGAGCCATTGCGCAAAGATGACTTGAAGCAGCATCGCAAGGAAGAAGGTTGGCATTGCCACTGCCGCGATCGAGCTGAGCCCGCCGAACCTGTCGAGAAGACTTCCCCGCCGGGCTGCCGCAATGACACCCCCCGGAATACCGATCAGGAGCGCAAGCCCCGTCGAGAATACCGCCAGTTCAAGTGTGGCAGGCAGGTACACGCCCAGATCCTCGGAGATCAGTCGGCGCGACTTGTAGGAGACGCCGAAGTCACCGGTGGCCATGGCCTTGGCAAAATGGGCGAAACGCTCTGGCAAAGGCGCATCGAGGTTCAGCTCCTCGCGCGCCTTTGCTATCTGCTCGGCATTGGGCCGCGGCCCGGCATAAAGTGCCGCCGGATCGGATGGCACCACCTGTGCCACAACGAACACCAGCACCGTGACGCCCAGCACAACGAAGGCTGAAAGGATCAGACGGCGAAGAAAGTAGCGTGTCAGATCCATCGCCCCTGCCCCTATGCCTCAGCGGCTCAATTCGTTGACGAAGGTCACATGGCCATAGGCTGGATTGTCGATGTAACCCTTGATGTCAGAGCGAATGACATGGATGTTTGGCCGGTCGAGGATGAACACTGCTGCCGCATCCTCGATGATCTTGCGCTGCGCGTCCTTGAACATCTGCTCGGCTTTTGCGCGATCGGTACCGGACAGGCCGTTGGCATCGTCGATCATCTTGTCGAAGTCGGCGTCGGCGTAATAGCCAAGGTTGTAGTTCGGTGACGGTTCCGAGTGGAACAGGTTGAACAGGTAGTCGTAGGGCGTCACGTAGGTCGGCCACCAGTACATCACGAAAATGTCCTGCGCGGCGGCCGGGTCGGACTTGGCCAGTTGCCACTGAGCTTCCCAGTTCATCGGCTGCAACGTCAGCGTGATGCCAAGCGTTTCGAGGTTGGCCTTCCAGCGTTCAGCCGCCACCGACTCGAGCGCGTCGCCGGTGGCATAGGTCATCACC
>JBATMT010000531.1:0-3962 GCA_049289975.1 Paracoccaceae bacterium
ATCGAATGGAGTCTCGATGGCGTCGGCAACTACTGGTCCGATCTGCCTGCCTTTGACCTGGATACCGACGGATATGCCGATAGTCCATTTCGCCCCAACGACCTGATGGATCACATCCTTTGGTCGCAACCTGCGGCAAGCCTCTTGATGGGCTCCCCAGCCGTGCAGCTGATCCGCTGGAGTCAGTCCAGTTTTCCCGCAACCCTTCCCGGAGGTGTGGTGGACAGTCATCCACAAATGACACCGCTCTGGATCGCCGTTCCTTCCGAATATGCCCAGATGCAGGCCGACGTGGCTGATCGCTGGCTGAAAGACAACGCAGATGACGCTGAAACTTCAACAACTCACTAAGACTTTTCAGGATGCGACCGCCATTGATGCTGTCTCGCTTGACGTTGGCACAGGCGAACGCGTTGCGCTGCTTGGCCACAACGGCGCAGGTAAATCGACGATGATGAAGATCATCCTTGGCCTCATCCCCTTTGACAGCGGCGAAGTGTCGGTCTTAGGCAGCGCGCCTGGCTCGGTCCATGCTCGCGCGCAGGTCGCCTATCTGCCGGAAAATGTGGCGTTTCACTCTGCCCTTACCGGACTCGAACAAATCGGTACTTACCTTCGGCTCCGCGGCGAAAATCCGTCGCAGGCGATCGCCATTCTGGAGCGCGTTGGTTTGCACGGCGCAGCAAATCGTCGGATAGGCACATATTCCAAGGGCATGCGGCAGAGGGTTGGACTTGCTCAGGCGTTGATCGGGCGTCCGAAACTACTTGTGCTTGACGAACCCACTTCAGGTCTGGACCCAGTCTCGCGCCGCGACTTTTACGAACTTTTGGACGGCCTCGCGGCAGAAGGTGCCTCAATCCTGCTGTCTTCCCACGCCCTGACCGAAGTCGAAGCGCGTACCGATCGCATTCTAATACTTTCCAAGGGCAAACTCGTTGCAGAAGGCTCACTGGCCCAGCTGCGGCGCGAGGCAGCACTGCCGGTCACATTGCATATTCTGCCTCGAATCGGCAGCGAGCGGGAGATTGGACAGGCGCTACCTGAATGTTGGAATGACGGTGAGCATCTTGTCCTCGCCTGCCCGCAGGACGCCAAATTGGCGACACTGGCCCGTATTATGGCGCTAGGCCCAGTGGTGGTAGATTTGGAAGTCCTGCCACCAAGCCTTGAGGATATTTACAGCCATTTCAGCAAAAGGGACGGACAATGATCAACCGAACCCTCGCAACTGCCGGGTCAGAAACACGCATCGCGCTTCGCAACCGCTGGGTCGCCATTTCGGTAGTAATGATGGGCCTTTTTGCACTCGTCCTGTCGGCAGCCGGCTCGGCACCCACCGGCACACTCGGATCAGACCGGTTATCTGTAACTGTCGCAAGCCTGACATCCCTCGCCGTCTATCTCGTCCCGCTGATGGCACTGCTGATGTCGTTCGACTCTGTGGCCGGCGAAGTGGAGCGTGGAACACTACCGTTGCTGCTCACCTATCCTACCTCGCGGTCAGAAATACTCATTGGCAAGCTCACCGCGCACCTCGCAATTCTGGCGCTATCCGTTGCCATCGGTTATGGGATCGCTGCGCTCGTCGCCATCTATGCTGACCCTGCTGCGCTCGCCGGTCTGCCAGCATTGTGGAGGCTAATGTGGTCCTCGGTGCTGCTTGGCGCTACCTTCCTCGGCGTGGGCTACGCAATTTCATCAATCGCGCGCAGACCCTCGAGCGCCGCCGGGCTTGCAATCGGGCTGTGGCTCATCGCGATTGTACTCTATGATCTGGGCTTGTTGGTTGCCGTCGTGGCGGACAACGGGGGCACTTTTACCACAAGCGTCTTCCCTTTTACGCTCTTGGCGAACCCCGCGGATGCCTTTCGGCTTTTCAATCTTTCCGCTTCGCAGGCGACTGCGGCAGCAACAGGTATTTCTGCAGCCGCTAACACCATTCCTGCATGGCAATCCCTGTCCTCACTTGTCATCTGGCCTCTGTTGGCGCTGGCGCTCGCCATTGCTGCATTCCGAAAGGTGACGCCATGAATCTGCGGCCCATCGCCCTCCTGCTCGCCCTTTCTGCCTGCAAGGAGGAGCACGCCGCCCTCCCCTCACCGGTAGAAATGACTGCTGATTCAGTGGGTTACTTCTGCCAGATGAACGTACTTGAGCATGGCGGACCGAAAGGTCAAATCGCACTCGACGGAATGACTGGAACGCCCCTGTTCTTCAGCCAAGTCACTGACACAGTGGCCTATCTGCAGATGCCAGAGCAGAACTACAAAATCCTTGCGACCTATGTAAGCGATATGGGCGCTGCGCCCAGTTGGGATCACCCTGGCACAAAGAACTGGGTCCTGATCGACAACGCAGTGTTCGTCGTTGGATCAGACCTTACAGGAGGCATGGGCAGGCCAGAGTTCGTGCCTTTCAGCGACCCGACCAAAGCGGTTGAGTTTGTGGAGGCTCACGGAGGCCATATCGAGCCTTTCTCGGAGCTTCCCACGCAACTTCCCCTTTGGGTGGATGATACTACCGGTGCGGTCGATGACTCCGGCTATTCTGCACGCCTCCGTGCCCTGACGCTGAAATCTGGAGACTGATATGCCACTTGTGTCCCGCCGCCGCTTCATCTCTATTCTAGCCGGGTTACCGATACTCGCAGGAGCATCAAGTCTTCGGGCCGAACCGAATACTTTTTTCCGTTGGCACGGAATCGCTCTTGGAGCCGAAGCAGAAATCTGGCTCGACCACCCGCAGGCGGCTGAGATAACAGACCGCGCGGCTGCCGAGATTGCACGTCTAGAAGCTATATTCAGCCTCAATCGCAGCGATTCCGCGCTCGCGCGCCTGAACGCCCAAGGCCGACTTGACGCTCCTCCTTTTGAACTTCTGGAGTGCCTTGGTCTGTCTGGACGTATCCATTCTGCAACCAGCGGCCTTTTCGACCCAACCGTGCAACCCCTTTGGGCACTCTACGCCCGCAGCCATGCCGAAGGTCACAGCCCGCAACCTGCAGACCTTTCAAGAGCGCTACAGCTTGTCAACTGGTCGGGGACCAAATTCGATGAAACCGCGATCCAGTTGAGCCCCGGTGCTGCTTTGACTCTTAATGGGATCGCACAAGGCTACATCGCCGATAGAATAGCCGATTTTCTACGAGCCCAAGGCCTGAGTGATGTTTTGGTAAATACTGGCGAGTATCGAGCGCTCGGAGCAATGCCAGATGGGCAGCCTTGGCCAGTACGGCTTGCTGCCGGTGGAACCGTGGAACTCGTCGGTAGGGCGCTGGCAAGCTCTTCGCCTTTGGGTACTACCTTTGACCCTGAGGGGCGGATTGGGCACATCCTGAATCCGACTACGGGATTACCCGCCCCGTCGCGATGGCGCAATGTATCGATCAGCTCATCTTCCGCTGCCCTTGCTGACGGGCTTTCGACCGCTGCGTGCCTTATGCTTGACCGTTCTTCGATCGACGCCGCGCTTGAAAACTTCGCTGAAGTCCGACTCGAAAATCTCTCCTAACTCAACAACTGAAACGAATGAGGATACCATGTTCAAGACGCTCCTGATTACACTCGCTGTCCTGTGTGTTGCCGCGCCGGTCATCGCTGGCGATGTTGCGAAGGGAGAGGCAGACTTCAAGAAGTGCAAGGGCTGCCACTCCATCATTGCTGCCGACGGCACTGCAATCCAGAAGGGCAGCAAGGTCGGACCCAACCTGTTTGGCGTCGTTGGACGCTCAGTCGGTTCACTCGAAGGTTTCAAGTATGGCGCGTCAATCCTCGCCGCCAACAAGACCGGTGCAGTTTGGGACGAAGCTAAGGTTGCCGAATACCTTGTGGACCCGAATGCCTGGCTTCAGAAAGTGACCGGGGATCCTGCGGCAAAATCGAACATGACGTTTAAGCTCAAGGACGGCGGGCCAGACATCGCCGCGTACCTAGCAAGTATCAAATAGTCTGTTGGCAATG
>JBATMT010000532.1:0-3914 GCA_049289975.1 Paracoccaceae bacterium
GTTCAGGAGAAGCTGGCGGCGGATATGGGTGCTGCGGCCGAGGCGATGGAGTACGAACGCGCCGCGGCACTTCGCGACCGGATCAAGGCGCTGACGCAGGTTCAGCAAGTGCAGGGCATCAACCCGCGCGGAGTCGCCGAGGCCGACATCGTCGCCCTGCACATGGAGGGGGGACAAGCCTGCGTGCAGGTCTTCTTCATTCGCGCCAATCAAAGCTGGGGGAACCGCGACTTTTATCCCAAGACTGGTTCCGGCGCAGAAGAGGCAGAGGTGCTGGAGGCCTTCCTTGGCCAGTTCTACGACAACAAGGAACCGCCTCGGCTGATCTTGCTGTCCCATCAGATCGAGGATGCCGATCTGATGACCGAACTGCTGTCAAACCGCGCTGGTCGCAAAGTCGAGTTGGCCGTACCGCAACGGGGCGAAAAGGCCGAGCTGGTTGAAAATGCCGCCCGCAACGCGCGTGAAAGCCTTGCCCGCAAGATGAGCGAAACCGCCGCTCAGTCGAAGCTGCTCGACGCACTTTCCGAAGCCTTCGACCTTGATGGTGCGCCGCAGCGAATCGAGATCTATGACAACTCGCACATTCAGGGCACCAATGCCGTGGGCGGCATGGTGGTTGCGGGCCCCGAAGGGTTCATCAAAAGCCAGTATCGCAAGTTCAATATCAAGGGCACCGACATCACGCCCGGCGACGACTTCGGCATGATGAAGGAAGTTCTGACACGCCGGTTCGAGCGCCTGCTGAAGGAAGACCCCGACCGCCAATCCGGTGCATGGCCTGACCTGCTGCTGATTGACGGCGGCGCTGGGCAAGTCTCTGTCGTGAACGGAATCCTGGAGGATCTGGGCGTTGAAGATGTGCCGATCGTCGGTGTAGCCAAGGGCATTGATCGCGATCTGGGCAAGGAAGAATTTCATCGGCCCGGCCAGCGGCCATTCTCATTGCCGCACAATTCTCCGGTTCTGTATTTTGTCCAGCGACTGCGGGACGAGGCGCACCGCTGGGCCATCGGCGCCCACCGCGCCAAGCGGTCGAAATCCATCGGTGTCACACCGCTTGACGAAGTTCCCGGCATCGGTGCCGCGCGCAAGCGGGCACTCCTTGCCCATTTTGGCAGTGCCAAGGCGGTCAGCCGCGCTGGCCTCACTGACCTGAAAGCCGTGGACGGCATATCCGAAGCGATGGCGCAGACCGTCTACGATTTCTTTCATTCGGGCGGCTAAGGCAAATCCCGCCTGGTCAGTGTATGCCCCAAGCGTACCTTCTCAAGCTTAAGTAGAAACTAAAACTGTTCAATATCAGTATATTACGTGTGTTCGTTCGCCGCATGACAACGATTGTTCGCAGCCGCACCGTTCCCTTTCTGCCTGCGGCAATCTCAGGTCGTCAGGCCAGATAATCGTATACGACCTCGCCAAGCCCCAGCGTCAGGTCGGTCAGGATATGCGTCGCCGACAGGACTTCCCGCACCGGCAACTCTGCCACCGGGGCAAGCGCGTGATCGTGCAGTTCCAGCCCGGCGGGGCCTTCCCAAGCGCCCTTGATGGTCAGGTCCGTCAGGTAATAGCGCACCAGTTCGCAAATTCGCGGCGTGCAATCGACATGGGGGACGATCTTCAAGAGAAAGCCCGGCGCTTCAAGCGAGGCGCGCACCTTGTCCAGATCGAGCGCCTTGTGCTTGTAGCCCATAGAGCCGGTCGCCACGCGGACAGACCCCACGTCGAGCGTGCCGACCAGTGCATTGCGTTCGACCTTCAGCGCGGGTTCGGCCAGCTTTTTTGGAAAGCCCCAGATTTCCCGCCCACCCGCGATGGGCGCATCATCGTTGAGATACATGGAGTGGACGTAGCCACCCTTCTGGCCGTTGAAGCTGACCGGGATGACTTGTCCCGACTCTGTATAGTCCCCGAAGCCCGTGGAATCAGGCATACGGATGAATTCGTACTTGACCACAGGCTCGGTTACTTCCAGCGGCTCTGGAACCACGGCGCGAAGGGCGTCCATGTCGGTCCGGTAGGTGATGATCAGGAATTCCCGGTTGATGAACCTGTACGGCCCCATCGGATATGTCGGATTGGTAAGCGGCATGGCAAAGGCGTTACGGGTTACGTCGGACAGCTTCATTGGGCACCTCGTTGATCATGCGGCGCACCCTAGATGACTTCTCCGCCGCCGCAATGCGGCGCTGTCGACCTATCCCGAATGTGAAGGCTTGTCAGGCTGTACGGCGCTTCCCGCGACGCCGGACCACACCGAGCAACCCCATGCCCGCCATCAGCAGTCCGCTCGCTGCCGGAAGCGGCATCTCCTCGACGCGGAAAGTGCCGGTGGTCAACGAGACGTTGCCGGCTTGTTTTGGCTGATTGAAACGCTCTGTATAGAGCAAACAGTCTCCCGTGCAGAACCAAGTTCCGTCAGAATTGAACGTCAGCGTGGCCGGGCCAGTCATCATTTGATTGGTGAAGCTGCCGTACAGGTTGAAAGAATGTTTTGCCAGTTGGGTCGGGTGTACCGAACCGCTCCATGTGGTCGTCAAAGGTGCATGGCCGTTTTTCACGGGTCCGAACGGAAAACCAAAGTATGCCCACAGTATCCCGGGTGATGGGTCCAAACCCGAATAGAGCCAACTCTGTGAAGAAATAATAATCGATGGATCATCCGAGATCATCTTGATCCCAAGCGGTCGCCCTAGCGGGTTGACCGTCGCGCCTTCGGCGGCTGCCGGGATCACAAAAAGCAGGGACAGCAGGGCGTGTGCGAACTTCATGTTCACTCCGTTCAGTTGCCCACCCGAAGCCAAGGCTCACACATCGGTGATTGCGAATAAATGCCGCAAAATGCGAAAAAGCGTTTCGGATCAGGAAACGGTGGGAGTCACTTGCGCCGTTTGTGTTCCTCAAGCCGGGGCATGATCTCGACGAAATTGCACGGGCGGTGGCGATAGTCCAACTGGCCTTTAAGGATCTCGTCCCATGCATCGCGGCAGGCACCGGGGCTGCCGGGCAGGGCAAACAGGTAGGTGCCGCCAGCCACGCCGCCGGTAGCGCGGGATTGCACCGCCGAAGTGCCGATCTTTTGCATCGAGACCATGGTGAAAACCGTGGCGAATGCCTCGATTTCCTTCTCGTAGACGTCGCGGTGGGCTTCCACGGTCACGTCTCGGCCGGTCAGGCCGGTTCCTCCGGTCGACAGCACCACGTCGATGGCCGGGTCGGCCACCCATTCCCTGAGCCGTTCAGCGATGCGCGCGCGCTCGTCGGGCAGGACCGCCCGCGCGGCCAGAACATGGCCCGCGTCGGTCAGACGTTCCACCAGCGTATCGCCAGACCTGTCGTCCTCTTTGGTGCGCGTGTCCGAAACGGTCAGCACCGCGATGCGGACCGGGATGAATTCCTTGGTTTCGTCGATACGGGTCATGACTTGCCCTCCAGTCGTGCCTTTACCTGCAACAGATCCGCCCACGCCTCACGCTTGGCCGCAGGGGTGCGCAGAAGATAGGCCGGGTGCGTCATCGGCATGGCGGGGCGCCCGAACGCCTCTGTCCATTTGCCTCTTAGCCGCAGGATGCCGCGAGCGCCCAAGGCGGCGGCGCAAGGCGTGTTGCCCATCAGGACGATCACATCGGGGTTGGCGAGTTCGACATGCCGGGCAAGAAACGGCAACATCATCGCGATTTCTACCGGTTCCGGGTCGCGGTTGCCCGGCGGACGCCAAGGCATGACGTTGGTGATGTAGAAAGCGGCCTCGGCTCCGGGCGCCGTGCGCGACAGGCCGATGGCGGCAAACATCCGGTCAAGGAGCTGCCCGGCGCGCCCAACGAAGGGCCGGCCCTCCATATCCTCGTCACGACCGGGGGCTTCACCGATGATCATGACCCGCGCCTGCGGATTGCCATCCGAAAAGACGAAAT
>JBATMT010000533.1:0-9136 GCA_049289975.1 Paracoccaceae bacterium
TCGGCGCCATAGACATATTCCTCGTTCAGCGCCCAGCCGATGCCCTGTGCGGCGCCGCCTTGATACTGACCTTCGACATAGGCTGGGTGGATTGCCCGGCCTGCGTCCTGAACCACCAGATAGCGCAACACCGTTGTCCGCCCGGTTTCCGGGTCAACCTCCACATCGACGACATGCACGCCAAAGCTTGCACCGACGCCGCCTGCGTTGGTTTCGTGGTGGCCCGAGATCGGGCCGCCGGTGCCACCCATCTTTCCGCCGATTTCGGCGATGGTCATGGGAGGGAACTTGCCCGCGTTCGGTCCGGCAGGTTGCGCGGCGCCATCGACCCACTCGACCGCCTCGGGGTCAATGTCCCATTCGGCGGCGGCGCGGCGGCACATTTCGGCCATGGCCTGACGTGCGGCCTCGACCGCCGCCTTGCCGCTTGCGAAGGTTGCGCGGCTGCCGTGCGTTGGTTCGTTGACGCCAAGCGCCCCGGTTTCCACAACGTTCACACGGACATGATCGTAGGGGATGCCGAGGGTTTCCGCCGTCATCAGCGCGATGGAGGCACGGCTGCCGCCAATGTCGGGTGTACCGATCGACACCTGCACGGTGCCGTCCTCGCCGATGGCGAGGCTGACCGAGGTTTCGCCGCCGTGGTTGAACCAGAATCCGGCGGCAATGCCGCGCCCCTGATTTGGCCCGAGCGGAGCCAGAAGATTGGGGTGGGCTTTCGCCGCCTCAATCGACTCAACCAGCCCGATACGGTTGTAGGTGGGGCCGTAGCTCGACTTGGTGCCTTCGCGCGCGGCGTTCTTCAGCTTTACGTCGAGCGGGTTCAGCCCCAGTTCGTGGCACATTTCGTCAAGCAGGCTTTCAACCGCAAATGCGGCCATCGGCGAACCCGGTGCGCGGTAGGCTGCTGCCTTGGGCCGGTTGGCCAGCACTTCGTAGCCTTCATGCATGACATTCGGGATGTCGTAGCAGGCAAAGGCGCAAGACAGAGCCTCGCCGGTGGGCGACGAGCCGATGTAGGGGCCGCCCTGCATGCGGAAGACGACCTTGCCCGCCGTGACGGTGCCGTCCTTCTTCATGCCGAGCTTGACGTCCATCGACGCCGAGGCCGTTGGCCCGGTGGCGCGCAGCACTTCCGAGCGGCTCATGACCAGCTTGACCGGGCGACCACCTGCCTTGCGCGACAGGGCGAGAGCCAGAGGCTCCATGAAGATCGTGGTCTTGCCACCAAAGCCACCGCCGATTTCGGAGGGCGTAACGCGCAGTTGCGAAGCCTCGATCCCGAGAACGGCAGAGCACATGCGGCGGATATACCAGTGCCCCTGCGTGCACACCCACATATCGCCCTTGCCGTCCGAGCCGAGTTGGCCGAGGCAGGCGTGGGGTTCGATGTAGCCCTGATGGGTGGCTTCGGTCTTGTAGGTCTGTTCGCGCACCAGATCGGCGGCGGCAAAGCCTGCGTCCACGTCGCCGTGGCCGAAGTCGATGTATTTGACGACGTTCGGATGCATCCCTTCGGGGACCGAGTGGTCGGCTGTGCCTTCGCGGATCACCGGTGCCCCCGGTGCCATTGCGGCGTCAACGTCGGTGACGTGCGGCAGAACCTCGTATTCGACTTCGACCAGTCGCGCGGCATCTTGCGCGATCAGCTTGGTTGTGGCGGCCACGGCGGCGACGGCATGGCCGTCATACAGTGCCACATCGCCTGCAAGGGTGTTTTCCTGAAGGTTCCAGTCTTCGCCGGTCAGGCCGGTGGGAAGATCGGCACGGGTCACGACCGCCTTCACACCCGGCAGGGCGAGCGCCTTGGTAGCGTCGATGCGCTTGATCCGGGCATGGGCATAGGGGGAGCGGACGACAGCGGCATGGAGCATGCCGGGGGCCGAGATGTCGGCGCCATAGCGGGCGCGGCCGGTGACCTTGTCCAAACCGTCGGGGCGGTCGGGGCGGGTGCCGATCAGACGATAGGCGGCGTGAGTTTCATCTTTGGCCATTATGCGGCTCCCCTCATTTCAGCCGCGGCATCCTGTACCGCGCGAATGATCTTGTCATAGCCTGTGCAGCGGCAGAGGTTCCCGGCGAGCCAGAAGCGGATTTCACTTTCGGTCGGGTCGGGGTTTTGCGTCAGAAGCGCCTTGGCCGCCACAAGAATGCCTGGCGTGCAGAAACCGCATTGCAGGGCTGCATGTTCGACGAACTTGCGCTGGAGCGGGTGAAGGTCGCCGCCGTTGGCCATGCCTTCGATGGTTTCGATCGACTTGCCTTCGGCTTCGACGCCGAGGACGAGGCAGGAGCAAACCAGCGTTCCGTCCAGCGTTACCGAACAGGCACCGCAGTCGCCGGTGCCGCAACCTTCTTTCGAGCCGGTCAGGCCGAGGTGGTCGCGCAGGCAGTCCAGAAGGCTTTCGCGCGGGTCGGCAAGATATTCGACCGTGTCGCCGTTGACGGTGGTGGTCACATGAATGCGGCTCATTTTGCGGCCCCTTTTGCGCGTTCGTAGGCGATGAGCGCGGCCCTGCGGGCAAGCACACCAACCACATCCTTGCGGAACTCTACGGTACCGCGTTTGTCACTGATCGGCGTGGCAGCCGAACTCACCGCTGAAGCCAGAGCGGCCTGAGCAGATGCGTCGAGTGTCGTGCCGATGATTGCCTTTGCGGCTTCGGGCACCAGAAGCACCGTCGGCGCTACGGCGCCTATTGCCACACGCGCAGCGGATACCTTGCCACCGTCGAGCGTCAGACTGACAGCAACGCCAACCACGGCAATGTCCATCTCGCTGCGCGGAATGAAACGCAGGTAGGCGTCGCCGCCGGATTTGCCGCGCGGCGGCAGAAGGATCGCCTCGATCAGTTCGCCGGGCTTCAGGCGGGTGCGACCCGGTCCTGCCGGAATGTCTTCGACGGCAACCTCACGGCTGCCGGATGGTCCGGTCACGATGACGCGCGCTCCTGCAGCGACCATGCCCGGAACCGAGTCGGCAGCCGGAGAGCCGTTGCACAGATTGCCCGACAGTGTTGCGCGACCCTGTACCTGGGTCGAGCCGACAAGGCGCATACCTTCGACAACACCCGGCCAGTCGCGCAGGACGCCTTCATGGCGGCCAAGCTCGATACCGCTGACCGCAGCTCCGATCCGCCAGCCACCGTCTGCCGTCGCGGTAATATCCTTGACGCCGGGTATCTTCTTGAGGTCGATCAGGTCGTCGGGGGTGATCATGCCCGCTCGCAACTGCACCAGAACGTCTGTCCCGCCAGCCAGAAATCGCGTGGTTCCGGCGCCAGCTGCCGCCAGAGCGGCTGCCTCGGCGAAACTCGTCGGAGAATGGTATCTCATAGTGCCTCCCTTTGGGGCTTTTGCGCTGGGCCGGCTGACCGGCGCAGGGCCTGTCCCGCTTGTCGGATGGAAATTGCGCGAACTGCGGGCGAACTGCAACCGGTCAATCTGCGCCAACCGCTCTGGGGTTTCGATTCCAGCAAGTCTTTGTGCAGGACGCAAGTCCGTGACGTGAACACGGGCCATCAAGTCTCTGGCGGCAGAAGTACCAGCTTTCCGGGAAATCTCTTGGCTGAGAAGTCAGCTTGCGCGGAATTGATTTCGGCAAGCGGATAGGTTTTTGACACCAGAGGTTTGATCTGGCCCGCGTTCACCAAACTCACAAGGTTGGCGAATACGGTCGGCGGGGTGAAGGAGCAGCCGAAAAGCGTCAGGTCCTTGAGATAGATCGTGCGAAGGTCCGCCGAAACGATCGGACCGGCGATTGCGCCTGACACGGCGTAGCGTCCGCCCGGTGCAAGCGCATCAATTACCCCGGCCCAGCCTGTACCGCCGACTACATCGATTGCGACGGTGAATGCGCCATTTTCAGGATGTGTGTTTCGATCAAGGATTGCATGTGCGCCTGCAGAGAGAACGGCGTCTTTCTTTTCGTTGCTGGTGACGCCTGTGACTTCGGCGCCAAGATGCCGGGCCAATTCGACAGCGGCCAGACCAACGCCACCTGACGCTCCTGTAACAAGGACCCGGTCACCCTTCCCGACATTTGCGCGCGTCAGCAAGGTCAAGGCGGTTCCGTGCGCACAGGGAATTGCGGCAATCTCCACGTCTGTCAGTGGCGATGCGCTCACGTCATAGAGGTGTTTTGCCGGAACGAGGCAGAACTGGGCAAACGCACCGTCATATTCCGAGCCGATTGACCGAAAGCGGGTTGGCGCCTCGGGGGTCGGTTCGGGTTGGTTGGTCGGACAGGTGACGCGCATTCCGATCTTGATGTCTGCCACGCCTTCGCCGACGGCAACCACACGGCCGCAAAGGTCACTACCCTGAATGCGTGGAAACTTCAGTGCCCCGGACCAACCGCCCGCCTTGACCTGTGCGTTCGGGGCGACGTCTGCGGTGCTGTCTGCAATCTCCTTGGCATACCAGCCGACCCGGGTGTTGATGTCGGTGTTGTTGACACCGGCTGCCAGTACTTTGACCAGCACCATCCCGCGTTCAGGCTGTGGCGTGGGGATGTGTTGGTTCCAGAGATTCCGTTCGGGTCCGCCGTGACCGGTCAACTGAACGCCCGTCATCTCGGTTGGAATGGTCATATTGGCACCTTGGTCAATGGCTCGCGTTCTTGGTTGGCAAGACAATGACATTGCGTTCCGCTGGCGCAAGCTCTCGATCCGGTCAATCGTTCGGTTGGCCATGAAGGAAAACAGCAAGTGGTCGAGGGCGAACCAACCCGCAACAGGGTGACAGGGCGACGGTCCGGCGCGGGCCGGGCAATTCTCTGGCGTTGCGCACCCAGATCACGCCAGTGTGGCGGCAAGACTCTGAACGCCGGGGATTCACATTGTAAATCAATGCCGTTAGACGGGCCGCATTAGCAAGCTGATACCCGCCCGCTACCCTACGACGAATTGGCCCAGCTCCAATTCGGTGCTGCGCAAGCGTGGTTCTTTGTTGATCTGGCTGGACAAGGCGATGACCTGGCTTGCGCCGCATGACGGCGGCCCCCGGTTGCCCTGCGGTGTTCTCGGACGTGGCGGTTCCGAAGACGGTGATGATTGATGCGACCTACCTCAAGGCGCACCGCACGGCGACCAGCGTGCGGTCAAAAAGGGGGGGGCGACGATCAAAGAAGCCGTCTGATCGGTCGAACTAAGGGCGGCATGAATACAAAACTGCATGCCGTCACCAATGCTGATGGACGGCCAATCCGCTTCGACATGACCGCAGGACGGCATTGTTGCACAACTCGGACCGTCGAGGATTCACATCGTGAATCCGTGCGGTTAGACGGCTCGCATGAGCAAGCCGACACCCGCCCGCTACCGCACGACGAACTGGTCCAGCTACACGGCGTCGCTACGCAAGCGCGGGTCGCTGCTGATCTGGCTGGACAAGGATATGACCTGGCTCGCGTCGCCTGACGGCAGCTCCGGCCGGCCTTCGGTTTTTCTCCGACGCGGCGTTCCAGTTTTGCCTGACGATCAAGGTGCTGTTCAAGCTTCCGCTCAGGCACGCGACCGGGATGGTGTTCAGCTTGTTGAAGATGGCGAGCCTGGACTGGGCCGTGCCGGACTACACGACCCTGAGTCGGGGGCAGAGGACACTGGCGGTCCAAATCCCCTATCGGCGTGCCGATGGCCCTCTCAACCTGCTTGTCGACAGCACGGGGATCAAGTTACTCGGCGATGGAGAGTGGCAGGTCCGCAAGCATGGCGTTCAGGGGCGACGTCAGTGGCGCAAGGTCCATCTGGCCCTGGACACGGCCACTTCGGACATCCGCGCTGTAGGGTTCACCCCCAGCAGCGACGGTGATAGACCCGTGCTGCCAGACCTGCTGGACCAGACCCCGGAGGGTGAGGAGATCGGCACCGTGACCGCTGATGGGGCCTACGACACGCGTCGCTGCCATACTGCCATCATCGGCCGCCAGGCCACACCGATCATCCCGATCCGCAAGAACGGGCGGCCGTGGAAAGAGGATTGCCCGGCCGCAATCGCCCGAAACGAAACCCTCCGCGCCACGCGCCACTACGGTCGGGCGTCCTGGAAGCGCTGGACCGGATACCACGCCCGAAGCCGGATCGAGGCAAAGATGCGTTGCTTGAAGGCCTTTGGCGAACGCATCGCCGCCAGAGACCCCGACAGTCAAACCGCCGAAGTTCAGATCCGCATCGCCCTCATGAACCGCTTCTCGGCCCTCGGCACGGCCGAGATCATTCGCGTGACCTGATCCAGAAGGGGAAAAGGGGCTATCACGCCTCAAGCATGAGTTGCGCAACAAAGCCGGTCGGCACCAAAAAATCCATCAGGCGCAGGCATATTTTGAAAGGCATTTTCCATATTGGCCTGCACTTCAACAGAGAGTTCCAGTACGCCATTGCGCAAAAAGTCAAACCTAACATGCCCAGTAGGTGAGTCAGAAAACACCTCGACTCTAACTTGGGTCTGACCACTGACGAGATCATTCGCCATTTTCTATCTCTAAAATCTTGGTGAAAGTAAAGTTGCTGCAGCGTACAGATTTCCACTGGAATTTACGATCTTTAATCAGCTTATTATACTCAGACAATACGCCCCCAATCACGACATTTTTTTGATTTATTTCGGCACCTTCTATATTCCAAAAACCTTGATCTCCCAATAGGAGCATAGCGCTGTCGGGAGTGAAAAAGGGGCTAAGGTCAGGCGGGGGGCCTTGATAGACGAAGACGACGACCAGTGGGTCAAAGGAGTCAATTAAAGTCAGGTTTGCCTCAAATAAACGGGGGTCCAAATCCTTCGCTGCCACCCTAGAATTGCAGTCGATACTGCGCGGGTTTTCTAATGTTCCGGCAGATATATCAATTCCAGGCTCCAAATACCGTGGACTAGATACAGAGCCATATCTACTTAATTGAAGGCTTCGGTTCGCAATGGTTGAAAATAGGCGATAATATGCTGCGGTGCTCGCCTCAAACCCAGCGCCAAAGATGAAGACAGGAACTACGCCCAACAGCAGAGTTATCAACGCCAAAATCCCTGCCAAAAAAATAACGTGAACCGCTCGCAACTGCATTAGACTCCTTCGCTTAATGCTGTCAAAAGGCACTCAACAAAAACTGAACTCTTAGTCGGTCCAATACTACCCTTGCCAGATATACCAATTCCGCCAGAAGAACCGTGCGTCTTACTCATTTACTTTCCCTGGAAGCTTTTTCATTATCAATTGAATTGCTGCAGCAGTTGCGCTCTAGTGTATAAGGAGAGTTCAACCGAGGATGCACCCATAAAGCTGCATTACCAGGCAAATCACGCCACTGAAATCTATCAATTACCCTGCATCTGGTGAATGGGGGGCCCCCGACTCATGATCGCCGAAAGAGTGTCTTCCTAGCTCACCGTTGTCGCCAAAAACTTCCATAAAGCACTTTAACAATAATTGCCACATCGGAGCGGCGTTGTTGCACAACTCTGACCGTGGAGGATTCACATTTGAATCCATGCGGTTAGACGGCCCGCATGAGAAAGCCATTTCACGCCCGCTACCGCACGACGAACTGGTCCAGCTACACTGCCGCCCTGCGCAAGCGCGGATCTCTGCTGATCTGGCTGGACAAGGATATGACCTGGCTCGCGTCGCATGACGGCAAGCCCGGTCGCCCTGCGATATTCTCGGATGCGGCGATCCAGTTCTGTCTGACCATCAAGGTGCTGTTCAAGCTGCCGCTTCGGCAAACGGCCGGGATGGTGTCTAGCTTGTTGAAGATGGCGAGCCTGGACTGGGCCGTGCCGGACTACATGACCCTGTGTCGGCGGCAGAGGACACTGGCGGTCCAAATCCCCTATCGGCGTGCCAGTGGCCCTCTCAACCTGCTTGTCGACAGCACGGGGATCAAGTTCCTCGGCGATGGAGAGTGGCAGGTCCGCAAGCATTCCGGTCCGCAAGAACGGACGAGCGTGGAAAGAGGACTGCCACGCCGCAATCGCCAGAAACGAAACCCTGCGCGCCACGCGCCACTACGGTCGGGCGTTCTGGAAGCGCTGGACCGGGTACCATACCCGAAGCCGGATCGAGGCTAAGATGCGGTGCCTGAAAGCCTTCGGTGAACACATCGCCGCAAGACACCCCGACAGTCAAACCGCCGAAGTTCAGATCCGTGTCGCCCTCATCAACCGTTTCAACGCACTCTGCACCGCCGACATCATCCGCGTGGGCTGACAATTACGGGGAAAGGGGCTGTCATGCGGCACGCGCGAATTACGCAACAACGCCTAACCGATGTATAAAAATATTATACATGATCGAACATTTCACCTATTGCAATGTTGTCAACAATAAATGGACGAAGCTCGAATTATGAATTCGAAAAGGCGAAAGTTCAGGAAAATATTGTGTGCTGTATTTTGCTATGCGCTGACTTTCACAGTGCTGGCGCCAAATCTCGTTCGCAACGCATTGGCTGAGCAACGAATATCCCCCGCAAGTTCGTATGAGCTGGATTGCGGAAAACACAGCCCAGACGCAGTCAAGAAGTCCCAAAGTATTGCATTCGAAAAGAACGGGCTAAAGGTACTTTTTCGTGATGCAGATGATCAAAATAGAGATCCGATATATACAGTTGTTGACCGAAGCCTATGCCGGTTGAAGATTACTGCAACAGATATGCGGATAAGTAACCTTGAGGAGATTGTCGATCCCTTGCCTCAGCAAGGGAGTAGCGCTGTCTATTTTCCGTCGGCACTAGAAAGAATTGCGCGAATGGTGTGGGGCGTCGCTTCCAGGCAGTGCGCCGCAAAGCCATTGGTTTTCTACTCGGGTTCTAGGAATGAGCGGGAGGAACGCTGCAGAGCCTCCACCGCAGTACGATTGCTCCATGGTGGAAGTTTTTTAACTTTTCATCAAGGCAGCGTCGCGCCAGGCAGTATGGTGCAAATCATAGTCTATGAAGGCAAGATTGAGGGCATTGGGGTAATCCTTGGTCGCGCAAATGGACCGTCGGTTATTGATAGTCAAATTGATTTTGGGGCGCAGTAGCTTAGCGACAACACCAAATATTTCCAATGATACGCCTAGTTTAGATGTAAACGAGGCTCTCGATGACCTGCTAAAAGGCGGTATAGATTACTCGGCTGTAGGGGGGGCTCCGCTTGATCAGTA
>JBATMT010000534.1:0-1519 GCA_049289975.1 Paracoccaceae bacterium
CGCGGTCGCGGGCTTCCAGTGCCTGCCTGACGTTTTCCGGTGCCCAGCTTCCTGCGCCCACACGCTCCAGCGTGCCGACGATAGAGCGCACCTGATTGTGCAGGAAACTCCGCGCCCTCAGGCGAAAGCGGAACTCGCTGCCATGTGGCACCGGGATTTCGTCGATGGTGATTTCATCAAGCGTCTTCACCGGGCTGTCGGCCTGACACATGGTCGAGCGGAACGTGGTAAAGTCATGCCGCCCCACCAGATGCGCAGCGCCTTGCCGCATCGCCTCAAGATCAAGCGTCTGAGATACCTGCCAGACCAGTCCCTTGTCGTGGGTGGCGGGGGCCCGCCGCGACAGGAGCCGGAATCGGTAGCGCCTTTCAATTGCCGAAAAGCGCGCGTGAAAATCGTCGGGAACACGCGCTGCGGCCAACACCGCGACTGGCGCGGGCTTTAGATGCCAGTTGAGCGCTTCCGACAGTCGGAACGGCTCCCAGTCCTTTTTCAGATCACAATGCGCGACCTGTGCCGTTGCATGGACACCCGCATCGGTTCGACCCGCTGCGCCAATTCCCGGCTGGTCGGCCTCAAGCCGCTTCAGTGCCGTCTCGACAGCTTCTTGCACCGAGGGCTGGCCGGATTGCCGCTGCCAGCCCGAAAACGGGCCGCCGTGATATTCGATCTTCAGGGCATAACGGGGCATGAGGCTTCCTAGCCGGGCAACGGCCACCTTTGCAACCTGCACGTCCAGATACGGCACCAGAGCATACGTCTGGAATACGTATGGAATACCTTTGGAATACGTATGGAATACCTGGGATTCCGTTCAAGCGGCTGATTTTCCACAAGATCGCCGTGCCTCCCTTCTTTCCCCCTACCGCCACCGTCTTTGCCGCCCTATCTATGAGGCAGGAAAGGCGGGCCGTAGTGATACGCGACATGTTTGGAGGACTGGGGCGGGGGCTAGGCAGCCTGACCGGCAATGCCGGAGGTCTTTTCGAACCTACTCTCAGGCTTGGTGTGACAGGACTAAGTCGCGCTGGGAAAACAGTTTTCATCACATCGCTGGTCGCCAATCTGATGGACCGGGCGCGGATGCATGGGCTGCGCGCCGAAGCCGAAGGCCGCATCCGGGGTGTGTGGCTGCAACCCCAGCCAGACGATACTGTCCCGCGTTTCGACTACGAGGCACATCTGGCCGCACTGACCGGATCGAACCCGCACTGGCCAGAGAGCACCCGTTCCGTCAGCGAATTGCGACTGTCCTTCAAGCTGCAACCCGGTGGATTTTTCGGCGGTCTGACTGGCCCTCAGGTGCTGCATCTCGACATTGTGGACTATCCCGGCGAATGGATTCTGGACCTGCCGCTTCTTGACAAGACCTACGACGCCTGGTCGGCCGAGGTTCTGGCCTCTCTCCGGGATCGCGAGGAAGCCATTGAATTCATATCACTTATTGACAAGGTCGATCCGACGGGCTCGCTTGACGAGCAACAGGCAAAGGCCCTTGCGCAGTGCTTCACCGACTACC
>JBATMT010000535.1:0-3385 GCA_049289975.1 Paracoccaceae bacterium
GAAACAGGGAAAGTAGCTTCGCCGGGGTGCTCAAACACCATGTCGACGTTGTTGCCTTTGCCAGTGATCGACCAGATGGCCGCGCCGAACCTGCGGGCCTCTTTGAACCAGGTGGCATACTCGGGCGTGTTGACCGTCGGCATCTGACCCCAGCAGTTGAAGTCCTTGCGGTTTATGACGCCCTTGGCGCCCAGCCCCATCACGAAATCGCGCTTGTCCTCTTCCGAGATAACCCCGATCGCATTGGCGCCCGCCGTATTGATCAACTGAATGGCATAAGACCCAAGACCACCCGAAGCGCCCCACACCAGCACATTGTCGCCCGGCTTCAGGATGTGAGGGCGGTGTCCAAACAGCATGCGATAGGCCGTTGCGAGCGTGAGCGTATAACAGGCGCTCTCTTCCCAAGTCAGATGTTTCGGCCGCGGCATAAGCTGTTGGGCCTGCACGCGGGCGAACTGGGCAAACGACCCGTCTGGCGTTTCATAGCCCCAGATCCGCTGGCTCGGCGAGAACATCGGGTCGCCGCCGTTGCATTCCTCGTCGTCACCATCGTCTTGATTGCAGTGCACGACGACTTCGTCGCCAACCTTCCATCGTTTGACCTTGTCGCCAACCTTCCAGACGATGCCGGAAGCATCCGATCCGGCAATGTGATAAGGTGCCTTGTGACCGTCAAACGGGCTGATCGGAATGCCAAGCGCTGCCCAGACCCCGTTGTAGTTAACGCCCGCCGCCATCACGAGGATCAGAACCTCGTTCGAGTCGATGCTGGGTGTCTCGACAACCTCGACCTGCATTGCAGTATCGGGTTCACCATGACGCTCCCTGCGGATTGCCCAAGCGTACATGTTTTTCGGCACATGCCCCAGCGGTGGCATTTCACCAACTTCGTAGAGGTCCTTTTCCGGCGCGTCGTAGGGCGCAATCTCGGTTTGAAGGTCCAAAGCCATGTCGATCTCCTGCGCGTTTGCCGCATCGCAGAATCAATGCGGACTTCCACCGAGGAAATACGATTCACGGCGCAATAATGCAATACTTAACGGTCTGCTTTTGTAATATTATGTCCACAGAGGCATCAAAGCGCCCATTTCAAAGGGTCTGCTCGCAGAAATCATTCTGCAACTGCATCCAGATGCTGCAGTACCGACGCGGCGTAAAACTCCAGAAGACCACGCTGCCCCTCGTTCAGGGTCAACTTCTCGCCCGAAACACTGACGATGCGCCGCAATTGGAAAATCGCCAAGGCGGTTTCAACGGCCTCGCTGACGCCATTTTCGGGCAGGGCAATTCCAGCGCCGACAGTCTCCAGCCTTGCAAGAAGACGCTCGGCCCGAACAGCAAGTTCCGCGCGCGCCAGTTCATCTGCGTCACCCCAAGCAGCGGCGATCAGTGGCACCGACAACACGGGTACATTCCGCGCGACCTGCTCCATAAGGTGTGTCGCCAGCGCGGGGGTAACATCGCCTGTTTGACCGCTCGAAAATTCGGCCAGCGATACCGGCGCGCCGAAACAGACAACGGCGTCGCCAAAGCGGCGAAAGCGGCCAATAAGTGCGCGCCAGATGTGGCGGCCGACAAAAGCCATGATGGACAGGATCGGCGCACGAAATCTTCTGACGCCAGCCTGCCGGGCACCAATCAGGACCCGATCCTCGACCACGCGATCATAGTTCAGGGACACAGGTACAAACACCACGTCCCGCCCCGGCGGACGATCGCCCGAAACGATGTAGTTGAGAATCCCCAGTTTCGGCGCCCCGGTGCGGCCATCCAGGCTCAGACCACCCTCCGGGAAGATAGCCTGCGTTACGCCCTCTGCCGTCGCCATTTGAACATAGCGCGACAAGACCCGACGATAAAGCGGGCGGTCCGACCGGCGACGGATGAAATAGGCACCCATCATTCGGATCAGGCCCGACAATGGCCAGACTCTGGCCCATTCTCCCACCGCGTAAGAAAGGGCTGACCTCTGCGCGGCCAGATATGTGACCAACACGTAGTCCATGTTTGAACGATGGTTGATGACGAAAATGACCGTGGCCTTTGGGTCAATCACACCCAGTCGATGGTCGATAAGGCGGACCCGGTACAGCATCCGGGCGATCCATTTCGCAAGTCTGATGCCAACCGTGAAATAGACAGTCGCCGAGAAAGACGGGACAATTTCACGAGCGTAGCGCCTGACGCGCTCGGATACGACCGTCTCGGGCTCACCCGTCGCGGCGGCTTCCTCAAAGACCGCTGCGGCGACCTTCGGGTCATGGGCCAGCCGCAAGATCATGTCATGGCGCTCCATGAGCTTGAAGGGCTGGATCGGCCTGTCCAAACGCTGATTCAGCCGCGTAACCAGCCGCTCCATCCTGCGGCGAAAAAACCAGCGGACGGAAGGAAACAGAAAATGCGAAAAGAAAGCGACGACCGCGAAGGCGATGATCAGGCACAATAGCCAAAGGGGAACTGCAATCGACTGCGTCATGCGCGCACCCTGACATAGCTCGCGCGCTCCGGTAAACTCCCCTCGCGGTAGAAGAAACAAATATCGTCAGAGATGGGCTATTGGCTCAGCGCATTGTTGATGCCGCGATGCAGCGAATTGACAAGGTCACGATCTTTCCCCTATCCAATCCCCTGCGCAAGAAAGTTTCACACGTGACTCGGAGGCTCAGATGACAGAGACAGCAAAGGAAAAGCCCTGGCTGTTCCGCACTTATGCGGGCCATTCGACGGCTTCGAAGTCCAACGAACTCTATCGCGCCAATCTTGCAAAGGGTCAAACGGGCCTTTCGGTCGCCTTCGATCTGCCAACACAGACCGGATATGACAGCGATCACGAACTGGCCCGTGGCGAGGTTGGCAAGGTAGGTGTACCTGTCAGCCATCTTGGCGACATGCGGGCGCTGTTCGCGGATATCCCGCTCGAGCAGATGAACACCTCGATGACAATCAATGCAACCGCGCCGTGGCTACTCGCGCTCTATATAGCTGTTGCGGAAGAACAAGGCGCAAAGGTCGCTGACCTGCAGGGGACCGTGCAGAATGACATCATCAAGGAATATCTGAGCCGCGGAACCTATATCTGCCCGCCGAAGCCAAGCCTGCGGATGATCACCGACGTGGCCGCCTATACGGCGGAACATCTGCCGAAGTGGAACCCTATGAACGTCTGCTCCTACCACCTTCAGGAGGCAGGCGCGACGCCCGAGCAGGAGCTTGCCTTCGCCCTCGCGACGGGGATCGCCGTGCTCGATGATCTGAAGGGCAAGGTAAAGGCCAAGGACTTTCCGGCGATGGTCGGGCGAATCTCATTCTTCGTGAACGCCGGAATCCGGTTCGTCACCGAACTGTGCAAGATGCGCGCCTTCTCGGAATTGTGGGACGAAAT
>JBATMT010000536.1:0-4703 GCA_049289975.1 Paracoccaceae bacterium
ACGCCATGCCCAGTGGGTTGTGGTAATGCGACGATCTGGACCACGCGCAGGGGGGCGACTGCGGCCTCCCATGCCGCATCGTCCAGATAGAGTAGATGCGGCGGACAGGGCTTATAGACCGAGTCGAGCCGGTCTTTGCGCTTCATTGCCTCGGTTCGGGTATCGTACTGGTCTTCGATGCCTTCCCAGCGCGACAGCCGAACGGGCGTCGACTGATCGTCGAGCATGACCGATACGTCAGGCATATAGTCGAAAAGAGTTTCCAGACGGTCGTGGAAATAAGGAAGCCAATGTTCCATGCCCGCATGCTTGCGACCGGCGCTTACAGCTTCATAGAGCGGGTCGTCCGTACCTGCGGCACCGAATTCGATCCGGTAGTTTTGACGGAAGCGGGTGATCGACGCTTCGTCGAGAATAACCTCGGACACTGGAGCAAGTTCAATGCGGTCGAGTTTTTCAATGGTGCGCTGGCTGGCGGCGTCGAAACGGCGAGCCGCGTCGAGCACGTCGCCAAACAAGTCGAGCCGTACCGGGCCGCCCCTGCCCGGCGGATAGATGTCAATGATGCCACCACGTATGGCGTAGTCGCCGGGCTCTGATACGTTCGGCGTCTGGGTGAAGCCCATCCGTACGAGGTAATTGCGAAGTGCGGCCTCGTTCACCCGCTCGCCGACACGCGCGGTGAAGGCTGAGGCGTTCACTATTTCACGCGATGGCAGGCGTTGGGTGACGGCGCTGAGGGTGGTAAGAATGATGAACGGCCCCTTTAGGCCACGTGCAAGCAGGGCAAGTGTTGACATACGCGCAGCGGCGACATCGGGGTTTGGCGATATCCGATCATAGGGAAGGCAGTCCCATGCGGGAAAGCTGAGCACTATGGCGTCGGGCGCAAAGAAGGCAAGCGCGACTCGCATCGCTTCCATTCGCTTGTCGTCGCGGGCAACATGGATAACGGGCACGCCACGATCGAGTTCGCGAGCGAGGGCGCGTGCGTCAAAGCCTTCTGGGGTACCCGAGAGTGTGATGTGGGGAGCGCGTTCCATGACACTCACCTAACCTGCGGGTGGCTCCTGTTCAATCTGGAGCGGGTCAGTGGATCGGCGACAAGTTGAAATTCTGCAGCATTCCCCACATCGCGGTGACCAGAATCGAGAAGACGCCAATGATCTGCACGAATATACGGTGACGGTTCAGTTGACGACAGAGCGCTTCGTCCGACAGGGCCTCGGCGCGAATACGCCCTGCGGTGCGGGTGCCAAGAAGCCAGACACCCGACAGTGGAAAGAGCAAAAGGAAGATCGCCTGACAGAATTCTACCTGATAGTAGAAACCGGTAATCGCCAGAATGGTCAGTACGCACGACAGGATTGCCAGAAGCACAAGGCCGGCCTCACCTACGATGAAGAGCATCCGGTTGACGTTGACGCGAACGATGTCTTCAAGATCGGTCATGGCCTCGTCACCCTGGCGACGAGCGCGGAGCACCATGTCGAACGGGACGCCAAGCACCCAGTGCGAGGCGGTGGACCAGGTCACGGCAAGCGCGATCCAGTACCAGAGATTCGAGAACGACCGGAAATCGATCAGATCGAGGATGAGTTGCGGGAGATTCACGTGGCGCTCCGATGACCGCTTCGCGCAACCCTTGTCACAAATTCAGCCGGTTAGGCAATGTCTGGCTGGCAACTTGCAGCGGCACATGCCGGGGTCGTGTCAATTTCGCCCGATTGATGCTTATTGCGTACCGTGGCGATCATAAGCAGAAGGTCGATTTGCCCTCTTGTGAGTGATCTGAAACCATGGCAGCGGTTTGGAAAATGCTTAAAGATCGGTTTGGGGTTGGCCATGCGGGCCTGATCCAATGCCATTGCGAAAGGTCCGACGATGACTTGGTCTGCGCCCTACCCCATTCAGCGGTTTCGTCGGTTGCGGCGCACGCATGCTCTGCGGTCAATGGTAGCAGAGACACGGCTTGCGGCGGCGGATTTCATCTGGCCGATCTTCATAACCGATGTGCCGGGGGCCGACGTCGAGATTTCGTCAATGCCGGGGGTGTGGCGAGTGACGCTGGACGGCGCGGTGCGGGCGGCTGAAGAGGCAGCGAAACTTGGAATTCCTGCGATGTGCCTGTTTCCCTACACCGATCCGGCGTTAAAGACCGAAACATGTGAAGAGGCATGGAGCCCCGACAACCTGTCAAACCGAGTGATCCGAGCGATCAAGGCGGCCGTGCCGGACGTGGCGGTGATGACGGACATCGCGCTCGACCCCTACAATGCCAATGGTCATGACGGACTGGTGCGGGACGGCGTGATCTTGAACGACGAGACGGTCGAGTGTCTGGTAAAGATGGCGCTTGCGCAGGCCGATGCCGGAGCCGACATTTTGGGGCCTTCCGACATGATGGATGGCCGGATCGGTGCGATGCGCGACGCACTCGAGGCGGCGGCTCACAAGGATGTGACGATCCTGTCTTATGCGGCGAAATACGCCAGTGCTTTCTATGGGCCATTCCGCGATGCTGTTGGGGCGACGGGTGCGCTGAAGGGCGACAAGAAGACCTATCAGATGAACCCCGCCAATCGGGCAGAAGCGCTGCGACTGGTCGAGCGTGATCTGTCGGAGGGTGCCGACATGGTGATGGTCAAGCCGGGGATGCCTTATCTCGACATCTGTCGCGAGGTAAAGGACGCGTTCGGAGTGCCAACCTTCGCCTATCAGGTATCGGGGGAGTATGCGATGTTGCAGGGCGCGATACGCAATGGCTGGGTCAAGGAAGACGTGATACTTGAAAGTCTCATGGCTTTCCGACGTGCCGGGTGCGACGGCATTCTGACCTATTTTGCGCCCTATGCCGCACGGGCCCTGCGCGACGCCTAAAATGGTGGCGGCGCTCCGCCCATCCGCATCAATCAACGCAAGAACCGGTGACAGTTTCGCCGCAATGCACTATAGCTTGTCATAATCCCGGCCAGAAGAGTCGGGTGTTCAGTGAGGGTGGGCAGAGCATGACGACAATTTCCCGGCGTGGCGTGGTTATGAGTGGCGGGGCTTTGCTGGGCCTTTCGGCCTGTGGCAATGGCATCGGCAGCAAGGGCAGCAACACCATCGACGCGCGCGTCGATGCGACCCGCAATTACCTGACGGCGAACTTCCCTGCGGCGGCGCAGAAACTGTCGCAAGCATCTGGCGTGCTTTATATGCCGCTAGTGACCGAGGCGGGGCTGTTCTTTGGCGGCGCATTTGGACGCGGTGCGCTGCGGATCAACGATGTGACGGTCGATTACTACTCGGCCGCGCAAGCAAGCTGGGGTCTGCAGATTGGCGCCCAGCAATATGCGCATGTTTTGATGTTCATGACGCCGGAAGCGCTATCGAATTTCCGCAGGGCGGATGGCTGGACGGCAGGTGCCGATCTTGAATATGCGGTACCGGATGGCGGGCAATCGGCAGGCGTGGATACGGTGACGACAACAGCGCCGGTGATCGCTTATGTGTTCGGGCAGGCGGGGCTGATTGTCGGCGTGTCGCTCAAGGGCACCAAATACACACGCATCATCCCGTGATTTTCTGACCTGCGCCTGACCGGGCTGAAGAGGTGGGAGGCAATAGCTCTCACTTTGGGTATTTGGGGTCGAAAAATGCCAGGTTCAGTCGAGTGCGCGCAAGCGTGCGATCAGGCTTGATGTGTCCCAGCGGTTGCCGCCCAGTTTCTGCACATCCTTGTAAAATTGGTCGATGAGCGCGGTGACCGGCAAGCTTGCGCCGTTTTCATTGGCAGTCTGCAGACAGATGCCGAGGTCCTTGCGCATCCAGTCGACAGCGAATCCGAAGTCGAACTTGTTTTCGGCCATGGTCTTGTGACGGTTGACCATCTGCCAGCTTCCGGCGGCGCCCTGACTGATGACCTCAACGAGATCTGGAATGTTCAGGCCCGCCTTTTCGGCGAAGTGCAGCCCTTCGGCGAGTCCTTGTACAAGTCCGGCGATGCATATCTGGTTGACCATCTTGGTAAGCTGGCCTGCGCCAGAGGGGCCAAGTAGACGACAAATGCGGGCATAGACGGCAATGACCGGCTCAGCGCTTGCAAAATGGGCGGGGTCGCCCCCGCACATTACGGAGAGGACGCCATTTTCCGCGCCGGCCTGTCCGCCCGACACCGGTGCATCGACGAAGCCAAGGCCATGGTCTGCGGCCTCGGCCGAGAGTTCGCGGGTAACTGCGGCGGAGACGGTGGTATGATCGACGAAAATCGCGCCTTTGGCCATGCCTGCGAAAGCTCCTGCCTCACCACGACAGACAGCCCGAAGGTCGTCATCATTGCCTACGCAGGCCATGATGAACTCGGCATCCTTGGCGGCGGTTGCGGCGGTAGGAGCAGACCTGCCCTCGTGCTTGGCAACCCACGCGTCGGCCTTGGCGGCGGTACGGTTCCAGACTGTTACCTCGTGGCCTTTTGCGGCAAGATGCCCTGCCATTGGAAAACCCATGACGCCCAAGCCAAGAAATGCCACCTTTGCCACGTTCATCTCCCAAGCCGATTGCGGTTTTCTGCGATCTGTCCTAGTTAACCGCCCGGCTCTGGCCGTCAACTGCTCCCGTCGTTTTCTCAGGTAAATATGGCAACGCTTTTCCGCTGGCTCGTACGATTGGTGGCGTCGGCGTTGCTTCTGGCAATCGTCGGCGCGACCGCCGTCTATTAT
>JBATMT010000537.1:0-3319 GCA_049289975.1 Paracoccaceae bacterium
CGGCCTGTCGATGGGTTTCCTCCGCCTTGCTGCCGGACGCTCCACGCTGATCCTCGACGCCGCCGCACCGCCAGCGGGCAAGAACTCCCGCAGCGCACATGCCTCGACGCTGGCCCTTGAACTTACATCAGGTCGCCGCCCGCTGATCGTCAACAGTGGCGCAGGCGTGGGCTTCGGCCCCGAATGGCGTCGCGCCGGACGGGCCACGCCCTCGCACTCGACCCTTTGTATCCGTGGGTTCTCGTCGTCCCGCCTTGGCACCGAAACCGGCGGACCCGGCGCCCGCGCCGAACTGGACGAAGTGCCTGAACAGGTCTGGGCGCAGGAAGACCACGGGATCGAGGGTCTGCACGTCATGGCCGGTCACAACGGCTATGCGCCGACCCACGGCATGACCCATATCCGCGACCTGCACTTGTCGGTCGATGGCCGCAGGCTCGATGGCACTGACACGCTCGGCGCCATGACCGGCGAGGACAAGAAGCGATTCGACAAGATCATGCAGCGCCTGAACATGCAGGGCATCGACTTCGACATCCGCTTCCACCTGCACCCGGACGTGGATGCAGCGCTCGACATGGGCGGAACCGCCGTTTCGCTCGCGCTCAAAAGCGGGGAAATCTGGGTTTTCCGCCACGATGGGGTCGGCGAACTGAAACTCGAACCCTCTGTCTACCTCGAATCGGGCCGCTTGAAGCCCCGCGCGACGCGGCAGATTGTCCTGTCGGGCATCGTTGTCGATCAAGCCTGCCAGTTAAGCTGGACCTTGGCGAAAGCACAGGATACCCCAGCCGCCATTCGCGACACCGAGCAGGACGACCCGCTCTCTTTGACCCAAGGAAAATGATCCCGTGATCAAAGCCCCGACCTCTGCCGCCCCTGATCTTGCCCCGCTGCGCCGCGCGCTCCTTTCCGTGTTCGACAAGACTGGTCTGGTCGAGTTTGCGCAGGCGCTGCATCAGGCGGGCGTAGAGCTTCTGTCGACGGGCGGTTCCGCCCAGATGCTGCGTCAGGCCGGGCTGCCGGTAAAAGACGTGGCCGAAGTGACGGGCTTCCCGGAAATGATGGATGGCCGGGTCAAGACGCTGCACCCGATGGTCCACGGCGGACTTCTGGGCCTGCGCGACGACCCTGCGCATCTGGCGTCGATGGCAGAACACGGCATCGGCCCGATCGACCTTCTGGTGGTGAACCTCTATCCGTTTCAGGAAACTGTGGCGAAGGGGTCGGACTATGCGACCTGCGTCGAGAATATCGACATCGGCGGCCCGGCAATGATCCGCGCCGCCGCCAAGAACCATGCCTTCGTGACCGTCATCACCGACGTCAGAGATTATGGTTTAGTTTTAAACCAATTATCCGAGAACGCGGGCCAAACCCGGCTTGCCTTCCGCAAGACACTTGCCCAGCGCGCCTTCGCCCTGACCGCCGCCTATGACGCGGCTGTCTCTACCTGGATGGCGGGCGCCATTGGCGAACCGACACCGCGTCACCGCGCCTTTGCCGGATCGCTTGCCCAGACTTTGCGCTACGGCGAAAACCCGCACCAGTCGGCGGCCTTCTATGTTGACGGCTCGAACCGCCCCGGCGTGGCGACCGCCAGACAATGGCAGGGCAAGGAACTTTCCTACAACAACATCAACGACACCGACGCAGCCTTCGAGCTTGTGTCAGAGTTCGACCCCGCCAAAGCTGCCTGCGCCATCATCAAGCACGCCAACCCATGCGGCGTGGCCGAAGGCGACAGCCTTCTGGACGCCTACAGGCGCGCTTATGACTCCGACCGCACCTCGGCTTTCGGCGGCATTGTCGCGCTGAACCGCACGCTGGACGCGGCAACGGCAGAAGAAATCGTGCAGATCTTCACCGAAGTCGTCATCGCCCCCGGAGCCGACGAAGCAGCGCGCGCTGTATTTGCGGGTAAAAAGAACCTTCGCCTGCTGACCACAGACGCACTGGCCGACGCACGGACGGGCGGTCTGGCGTTCAAGCAAGTTTCGGGCGGGTTTCTGGTGCAGGACCGTGACAATGGCAGGCTGTCGGCGGACGCCTTGCAAGTTGTGACCAAGCGCGCGCCATCCGCCCGTGAAATGGCCGATCTTCTCTTTGCATGGCGCGTCGCCAAGCATGTGAAGTCGAATGCCATCATTTATGTGAAGGACGGCGCGACCGTAGGCATCGGCGCGGGACAGATGAGCCGCGTTGATTCGACTCGCATCGCAGCCCGCAAATCACAGGATATGGCCGAGGCTCTGGGCCTTTCCGCACCGCTGACGCGAGGTTCCGTGGTGGCGTCCGACGCTTTCTTCCCCTTTTCTGACGGTTTGATCACCGCTGCCGAGGCCGGCGCGACAGCAATCATCCAGCCCGGAGGCTCCATGCGCGACGCCGATGTGATCGCCGCCGCCGACGAACGCGGGCTGGCGATGGTGTTCACTGGCATGCGACATTTCCGGCACTGACATGAAACTTTCCCTCCTCGCCAAAACCGGCACCGCAATCTTTGCCGTCGACCAGATCAGCAAATATCTGGTCGTTCACCTGATGAATCTCGACCAGATTCGCGAAGTCGATGTGCTGCCGCCCTTCCTCCAATTTCGCATGGCATGGAACGAAGGCATCAATTTTGGCCTGTTTTCCGGCCAATCCGATGTTGCGGGCGATCCGATGCGCTGGATTCTAATCCTGCTCGCCATCGTCATTGCGGCGTGGATTTGGACATGGGCTCGGCGTGAGGCGCACAACAAATGGGTGCAGATCAGCGCGGGGCTGCTGATCGGCGGGGCGCTTGGCAATGTTGTCGACCGGCTTCTTTATGGCGCGGTGGCGGATTTTCTCAACATGTCCTTGCCAGGCTTCAACAATCCATATTCCTTCAATGTCGCCGATATCGCGATTTTTGCGGGGGCGCTTGGCATGGTGATTTTCTCTGGCGGTGACAAGACCCCCGTGACGCGCCGGAATTGATGGGTTAAGACGGGGCCGTACTGTGCGGGAGAAGTTGATGCAGGTCAGACGCAGCATTATCGGGGGCGCACTTCTTGCGACCGTCGCATTGGCGTCCTGCGGGCAGAACGACAAGATCCCGCAACTGATGCACATCCGCTCGCAATCGCGCAGCCCGGATGAATTCACCATCCTTCCCTCCAAGCCGCTGACCATGCCCGATGATGTGGCCCAGCTGCCGCCGCCGACACCCGGCGGTGCGAACATTACCGACCCCACGCCCGAGGCGGACGCCGTCGCGGCACTCGGTGGCAACCCCGATGCGGTCAACCCCGGCACCAAGATCGCTGCGGGCAACGGCGGCCTTGTGTCC
>JBATMT010000538.1:0-3186 GCA_049289975.1 Paracoccaceae bacterium
GGCGTGGCCAGATCACCGTTTTCGTCCAGCAAGACAATCGAGGCACCGTGGGTGGTTACCGAAATGGCATCAACCCCATGGGCAGACTGGAAGTCTGCCAGATGGCGCAGAAAGAACTGCCAGTGGCCGTCGAGACCGAAATGCGGATAGGGACCATCTTGCAGCACGACATTCGGTCGCGTCACGACCGCTATTTCGCGCAGTCCTTCGGACTCGACCAGCGCCAGCTTGGCATTGGTCTTGCCGATGTCGATGACGGCGACGTGCTTCATGGCAGGTGGAACATCGGCACAAGCGGAACCGCTACCGGCGAACTGTCGGGGTTGGTCGCCATCATATCCGCCATGTGCGCCCACCAGCGCTGCATCACCGGATGGTCAGGCAGATCGTTCATCGCATGATCGTCGCGTCGCCACAGCACGCCGAACAGGGCATTGGTTTCGGGGTCGAGGTGGATCGAGTAATCTTCGATGCCCGCCTGCTTGAGCAACCCGACCAGCTCTGGCCAGATTTCATCATGGCGGCGACGGTATTCATCCTCCATCCCCGGATTGAGCTGCATACGGAAGGCATATTTGTGCATCAATGCCTCCACATTGCCCACAGGCGCGGCAAGGCAATGACGCCGATCAGCAAGGCGCCGACGATGATCGACATGACGATACCCGGCACGTTCAGAAGCCCCAGCCCAAAGGTTACCAATCCCATCACCACCGCCGCAATCACCACTCCAGGGATTGTGCCCGAACCGCCAAGGATATTCACGCCGCCCAGAACCACCATCGTCACCACTTCCAGTTCGAACCCCGTCGCAATCGACGGTCTGGTAGACCCAAGTCGCGAGGTCAGGCAGACCGCAGCCAACCCGCTCATCAAGCCCGTCAGCAGGAACAGGATGAAGCGAACCCGGTCTACCCTCACCCCGGAGAAGCGCGCGGCGGTCGCGTTGTTGCCGATCACATAGACCAGACGCCCGAAGTTGGTACGGTGGAGCAAAATGCCGAACACCACGGCCATCAGCGCAAAGAGGGCCAGTTCTACACTGAAGACCCACCAGACATAGCCCTGTCCGAACCAGCCGAACGCTTCGGGATAACCCGTGTAGGCGCCATCACCCAGAACGATGTAACTGATGCCGCGAAAGAGGCTCATCGTGCCAATGGTGACCACGATCGACGGCAGCCCGAACCCGGCGACCAGCAAACCGTTGAAGGCTCCACATGCCAGTCCGGTCCCGATGCCGAGCAGCAACAGCACCCAGACCGGCGCCCCGGCCACCATCGCCAACCCCATCACCGTCGAGGCCAGCGCGATGATTGCCGCGACCGACAGGTCAATTTCGCCCGCGATGATCAACATGGTCATGGCAAACGCGATCAGCGCCTTTTCAGTGAAGTTGAAACTGGCGTCCGACAGGTTCCACGGATCTAGAAACCACGGCGAAGCCATCGCATTGGCCACAAAGATCAGCACCGCGACAACCAGTAGCAATGCTTCCCAACTTTTGAGAGCACGCACGAGCCGCGACTGAAGCCGGTCAGGGATATGTCGGCCAGCCACCGGTTGAGATGCGTCGGTCATGCCCGATGCTCCGCTTGTTTGAGGATGATGCGGCCCTTTTGGGCCGACCCGCGCGAATTGACCGCAATGGCGACAAGGATGGCGGAGCCGGAAATCGCCAATTGCCAGAAAGGCGATATGCCCACGACGGGGAGTGCGTTCTTGATGATGCCAAGGAATAGCGCGCCCATGACTGCCCCGGCCACAGAACCTGCACCGCCCGATATGGCGATGCCCCCGATCACGCAGGCCGCAACCACGTCGAGTTCGAACCCTCCGGCAATGTCCACATAGGCCACCGCGTAGCGCGCCACCCAGAGATAGCCGGTCAATCCGGCCAGAACGCCCGATATGACAAAGGCCGCGAACTGGGTCTTGCCGACATTGATCCCGGTATAGACTGCTGCGTGCGGATTGCCTCCCACGGCAAACAGGGCGCGGCCAAGGGCTGTGCGGCTGATGAACAGCGTAAAGCCAGTCACGACAGCAATCGCGATCCAGGCCATGACCGGCAGGCCCAGAAAGGCCGCACGAGGAAACGCCTTGAAGCCCGCACTCATCTGGTGGGCGTTGATCCATTTGCCGTCGGTCAGCAGGAAGATCAGGCCGCGATAGATGGTCATTGTGCCAAGCGTCACCACGATGGACGGAATGTTCAGCTTCCAGACCAGCAGCCCGTTGAAAGCCCCAAGCATCGCGCCCATTGCCGCCACCGCCAGAAGGATCAAGGGCAGCGGCACGCCCATACCGTTCAGCATCGCTGCAATCATCCCGCACAGTGCGAGATTGGCCGCAACGCTCAGGTCGATGCATTTGGTCAAGATCACCGTCATCTGCCCGAGCGCCAGAATGATCAGCGGTGATGTGTCAGTGAAGACAGCGGCCAGATTTTTCGGGGTTACAAATGCCGGGAAACGCAAGGCAATGATGGCGACAAGTGCCACGATCGCGAGCGACAGAATGGCTTCACGGGATTTCAGCATCTCATGCAGCCTCCTCGATACCACAAGCGGCGCGAACAAGGTTTTCGGGTGTCATGGTCTTTCCGGCAAACTCCGCCGCTATCCGCCCCTCACGCATTACGATCACCCGGTCCGACATGCCCAGAACCTCGGGTATTTCGGAGCTGACCATGATGACGGCCAGTCCTTGCGCTGCCAGTTCCGACATGAAGGCATGGACGGCGGCCTTTGATCCGATGTCGATACCTTTGGTCGGCTCGTCCAGAATGATCACACGGGGCCGCGTCGCAAGCCATTTGGCGATGACAACCTTCTGCTGGTTGCCCCCCGACAGAAGCCCCACATCCTGATCAAGGCTTGCTGCCCGCAGGTCGAGCCGCTGCGTATATTCCCGCGCCAGCGAAAATTCCTCGGCCAGCCGCAGGAAGCCCGAGCGGGATGTGCGCCCAAGCGATGGCAGCGTGATGTTCTGGAAGATCGGAAGGCCCTTCACCGTGCCCTGCCGTCCGCGATCCTCTGGCACATATACGATGCCGGCCTCGACCGCCTCGGCAGTGGACCGGATGACCCTCACCTGCCCTTCCATGCGGCAAGCGCCCTTCGAGGGCTTGGTTATTCCGAACAGTGACTGCATCACTTCAGACCGACCCGCGCCGACCAGCCC
>JBATMT010000539.1:0-4840 GCA_049289975.1 Paracoccaceae bacterium
GTGCTGGAGTCTCTTCAAGGTGGCGAAGAAGAACTCGCCGTCAAGAAACTCGGACAGGTGCTTTCCGTGACTACGCCCGGTTTCATTGACGATTACATGTCCGGCGGGCGCGGTGCACCGCGCAGCGTTGTGCTCCGGCAAACAACCGACGCGAGCCACCAGATTTACGGTGAAGCCCCCGGCTGGATCCGTTCCGAAGCAGTGATGCGGCTCGATCTCGGCGAAGGCCGCCTTCCGGGAATGCTCGCACTTGGAGCAGAAGACCCACACCAGTTCCGCCCCAATCAGGGGACAGATCTTTTGACGTTCTTCGCCGGGGTTTTCGAACGTGCCATGCGGCGTTGGCTCGCCTGACGGCAAGGAGGGCGAATGTCGCTGGCTCTGACGCCTGCAACCCGTGACGCCCTTGAAAACTGGTGCAACCAGTTGACCGCGCTTGACAGCGCGTCGCCGAATACACTGCGGGCCTATCAAAAAGATGTCACGGCTTGGCTCGAGTTTCTGGCTGGTCATCTGGGTGAAGCCCCTGCCCCCAACGCGCTCACAGCACTTACCCAGACCGACATGCGCGCGTTCATGGCGCATGAACGGGCACGCGGGCTGGGAGCACGATCTCTCGCTCGCAGATTGTCGTCCATAAAGGCTTTCGTTCGTTGGCTGGCCCAGCGCTCTGGCACGGAGGCGGCCGCCATACTGTCTGCTCGGGGGCCGAAATATCGGGCCAAACTGCCACGCCCAGTCGCCCCGCAAGCTGCGCGGGATATCATCGCACAAGTCGATATTCAGGCCCGCGAAGACTGGGTCGCCGCCCGTGACGCAGCGGTGGTGACCCTGCTTTACGGTTGCGGACTCCGCATATCCGAGGCTCTTTCTCTTCGGGTGGCCGATCATCCCTTGCCTCAAGTTCTGCGCATTCGCGGCAAAGGTGGAAAGGAACGTATGGTTCCCGTGCTGCCTGCCGCCCGTGAAGCCGTCGCCCAGTATTTCAGACTTTGCCCCATGCCATTGTCCGCAGAACCGGGTGCGGCACTTTTCCGAGGGGCCAGAGGCGGACCGCTCAACCCGCGACTGATCGCCGGAGCGATGGAACAGGCACGACAGGCCCTTGGCCTGCCAGCGACAGCGACGCCGCACGCAATGCGCCACAGCTTCGCGACGCATCTTCTGGCTGCCGGCGGCGATCTTCGAACGATTCAGGAACTGCTGGGCCACGCTTCCCTGTCGACAACCCAAACTTACACCGCCGTCGATGCCGCCCGGCTGATGGAGGCCTACAACCAGGCCCACCCGCGCGCTTAGACGATTGCCATGATGACGGGTTTCCGCCTAAGAAAGCTCATGGATTCACGTATCAAAGCCCTTTCAGTCCATCTTCTGACTGCCACCGGAGCGGTGCTGGCGATGCTCGCCATGCTAGCTGCCGCAGATCAGAAATGGGATCTCATGTTCCTTTGGCTGGTGGTAGCGCTGCTTGTCGATGGCGTCGATGGCCCGCTGGCACGCCGCTATCAGGTCAAGACATACTGGCCCACCTACGACGGCGTTCTGCTCGACTTGATCATTGACTATCTGACCTATGTCTTCATCCCGGCCTTCGCGCTGTTCCAATCAGGCTTGATGAACGGTTGGACGGGATGGTGTGCTATCATCGTCATCACCTATGCAAGTGCGCTGTATTTCGTCGATACGCGCATGAAAACGAAGGATAATTCCTTCGCGGGCTTCCCTGCTTGCTGGAACATGGTCGTGCTTGTCATGTTCGCGCTGAAGCCGAATTTTTACATCATTCTCGGTTTCGTGGTGCTGCTGGCCGTCACCATGTTTACCAACCTGAAATTTGTTCACCCGGTCCGTACCGACCGCTGGCGCTGGATCACGCTGCCGATGGCACTTGGCTGGGTCGGCTTCGCGGCGTGGGCGGCATGGGTCGACTTCCACCCGCAAAGTTGGGCACATTGGGGTCTGGTCATCACCTCGCTTTACCTGACTTTCGCAGGCATCGTGCAGGAAGCCTTGCCGGCAAAGCGTTAACCTAGAGTCGCGTCACAACGACGCCGGCAACGATCAGCCCGATCGAGATCAGCTTGCTGCGGGTCATTTTTTCGCGAAACACAAACCAGCCGATCAGTACGCCAAAAACGATCGAGGTTTCGCGCAGCCCTGCGACAAGAGCAATCGGCGCCTTGGTCATGGCCCATACGACAATTGCGTAAGACGTGTAGGACGCCGCTGCTGCCAGACTGCCAATCAGCCACACATTTCTGTCCCGCGGGACAGATGCCGTACCACGCAGGCCGAGCATCACTGCGGCAAAGATCAGTCCGTCAATCACGAAAAGCCAGCCAACAAAGCCCCCGGCCTCACCCGCGACTCGTGCGCCCATCCCATCGACCATCGAATAACCAGCAGTCGCTGCTGCTGCGCCGAAGGCATAAGGCAATAGTCGCCGTGACTCGCCGTTGGAAAACACGCCGCCCGCAAGAAGCAATATCCCAAGCCCAAGAAGACAAAGCCCGATCACCTCAGGCGTGGTTGGCGTCTCACCCAAGAGAGTTGCTGACGCGCACAGCACGATTAGTGGGGCGGTCCCGCGCGCCAGCGGATAGACCCGGCTCAGGTCACCATGTTCGTAGGCATAGGTCAGTAAGGTCTTGTAAGCCGAGTGGATGATCCCGGAAGCGACCAGCCAAGGCCAGACCTTTGCCTCTGGAAACGGATAGGCAAATGCGACTGCCAACCCGATAAGACCCTGCACCCCGGACAGGATCATCATCACATGCACCCGGCTCGCGCCGACGCGGACCAAGCCATTCCAGAGGGCATGCAGGAATGCCGCCCCCAAAACCGTTGTAAAAATCAGTAAACTCATGCCACTCCCTCTGGCCCAGCCCTATCGTCTGGCGGTTGAAGCGGCTCGACCGCCAGCGACCGGCTCAGATCAGAAGCGACGCCGCCCCTTCGAGCTTCAGGAGCGCAACCTTGGTTTCAATCCCACCAGGAGCGGAAAACCCGCCAAGCCCGTTTGACGCAAGGATACGGTGGCAGGGAATGATCACCGGAATGGTATTGGCACCACAAGCTTGCCCGATGGCCTGAGCTGGCGCCCCCAGTTCCTTGGCGAGATCGCCGTATGTCCGCGTCTCGCCATAGGGTATGGCGGCCATCGAGCGGCGCACATCCGCGTTGAACCCTGTCCCCCAATCAAGCGGCAGGTCAAACGCGGTCAAACGCCGCTCGAAGTAGGCGTCAAGCTGGCGAATGGCTTCTGCCAGCAGCGCAGTCGGTTCATCGTCGGACAACCCGCCCCAAGTCAGCCGTGTGATGACCCCGGCCTCTTCGGACAGGGTCAGTCTGCCAAGTGGGCCGTGGAAGGCCGCCCGCGCACTCATCCCAATGCGTCGTTGCAACGCTGGCAGGTGCCTTCGTGGCTGTGCGATCCAACGTCAGGCAAGATCTTCCAGCAGCGCTGGCATTTCTCGCCGTCAGCCTTTTCAAACACAACGCCCACACCCGGCACTTCGGCCAGTCGGAAAGATTCCTCCGGGGCCGGATCGGATGTCACCTCAATCCCGGATGTGATGCAAAGGTCCGCGAAATCCACCGATTTCAGCGTCTTGAGCGTGACCGCATCCTCGACATGCACGACAGGCGATGCTTCAAGCGACGCGCCAATGACCTTAGCTGTCCGCTGTACCTCCAGTGCCGCCGTCACAACCCGACGAACCCGGCGAATGGTGTCCCATTTCTGGGCAAGAGGCTCGTCTAGCCATTCGGCAGGTGTCTGGGGCATATCGACAAGGTGAACCGACGATTGCTCGCCCGGGAAGCGGCACAACCAGACCTCCTCCATGGTGAAAACCAGGATCGGCGCAAGCCATGTGGTCAACCGGTGGAACAGGATATCCAGCACCGTCCTTGCTGCACGGCGACGCAGACTGTTGGTCGGGTCGCAATACAGGCTGTCTTTGCGGATGTCGAAATAGAATGCAGAAAGATCCACGGTGCAGAAGGTGAACAGCGTCTGGAACACGCCCTGAAAGTCGTACTTGGCATATCCTTTGCGGACCGTGTGGTCGAGTTCTGCAAGTCGGTGCAGCACCCAACGCTCCAGTTCCGGCATGTCCTTCGGCGCAATCTTTTCTTCTTCACTGAAGCCCGCAAGGTTGCCAAGCAGGAACCGCATCGTGTTGCGAAGCCGGCGGTAGCTGTCGGCAGTCCCTTTCAGGATTTCTTTCCCGATACGCAGGTCGACCGTATAGTCCGACTGCGCCACCCAAAGCCGCAGGATATCGGCGCCATATTCGCCAATCACCTCTTGCGGCGCAACCGTATTGCCAAGCGATTTGGACATCTTCATGCCCTTCTCGTCGAGCGTGAATCCGTGGGTCAGAACACCGCGATAGGGCGCGCGCCCCTTGGTCCCGCAGGACTGGAGCATCGACGAGTGGAACCAGCCGCGATGCTGGTCAGTGCCTTCAAGATAAAGATCGGCAATGCCATCTTCGGCTCCATCCGGGCGGTCGCGCAGCACGAACGCATGAGTGGAACCTGAATCGAACCACACATCCAGAACATCGAAGATCTGATCGTAGGCTGCCGGATCGACGATGCCGTCCAGCATCTTCTCCTTGAAGCCGTCCACATACCAGACATCGGCTCCATCAGCCTCAAACGCCGCGACGATGCGCTGGTTGACTTCCGGTTTCCGAAGCAAGAAATCGGCGTCAGTTGGCTTTGCACCTTTCTTGACGAAGCACGTCAGCGGCACACCCCACGCACGCTGCCGTGACAGAACCCAATCGGGCCGGGCTTCGATCATCGAATGCAGACGGTTTCTGCC
>JBATMT010000540.1:0-2288 GCA_049289975.1 Paracoccaceae bacterium
CCTATATCCCCCTCAACAGAGGCGCTGCGGGGTCCAAACTCGCAGTCCACCGGTAAGTGCGGCGGGCCCTCTGGCCCGCTTTTTGTTTTTTGGAGCATGCGCCGAGCTTGCTCCACCCTGACTCTGGATTTGCCTTGAGCCTGACCATGTCCGACCTGATCGCGAAAACCGCCATCGACCGGCGACTCGCCGAGATCATCACCCCCGTCATTGAAGGGCTGGGGTTTGAATTGGTGCGCGTGCGGCTTATGGGCGGCAACACCAAGACATTGCAAATCATGGCTGACCGTCCCGAGGGAGGGATCGACGTGGACGACTGTGGAAAGATTTCCACCGCCGTCTCGGCCGTGCTTGATGTTGAGGATCCGATCGACGACCAATACAATCTTGAAGTCTCGTCGCCCGGCATCGACCGGCCGCTGACCCGTCTGAAAGATTTTGAAGTCTGGGACGGCTATGAGGCCCGAATCGAAACGACCGAGATGATCGACGGGCGCAAGCGCTTCAAAGGGCATCTGCGCGGAACCGAGGGCGAAGAAGTTCTAATCGAAATTGAAGAAGGCACCATCGGACTGAAGTTCGATTGGCTCGCCGATGCGAAGCTCATCCTGACCGATGAGTTGATTACCGAAATGTTGCGGCAGAAAAAGGCGGCTGGCGTCGTCGATGAAGCCGCGTTTGACGACATCGAAGAAGATACTTCCGAGGAGGAGTAAGATGGCCATTACCTCAGCCAACCAGCTGGAGCTTTTGCAGACAGCAGAAGCGGTTGCGCGCGAAAAGATGATCGACCCGGATCTGGTTATCCAGGCGATGGAGGAAAGCCTCGCTCGCGCGGCTAAGTCCCGCTATGGCTCGGAAATGGATATCCGCGTGGCGATCGACCGCAAGACCGGTCGCGCCAGCTTCACCCGTGTCCGCACAGTGGTGGATGATGATTCCGTTGAAAGCTATCAGGCTCAGGTGACCGTCGCTCAGGCGAAGCAATATCTGGCAGACCCGAAGGTCGGCGATACGATCATCGACGAAGTGCCGCCGGTCGATCTTGGCCGGATTGCCGCCCAGTCCGCCAAGCAGGTGATCTTGCAAAAGGTCCGTGAGGCCGAGCGAGACCGTCAGTTTGAAGAGTTCAAGGACCGCAAGGGCTCGATCATCAACGGCGTCGTCAAGCGCGAGGAATATGGCAACATCATCGTCGACATCGGCCGTGGCGAAGCGATCCTGCGCCGCACCGAAAAGATCGGCCGCGAAAGCTATCGCCCGAACGACCGTATCCGCGCCTACATCAAGGACGTTCGCCGCGAGGCTCGTGGCCCGCAGGTGTTCCTGTCGCGGACGGACCCGCAGTTCATGGCCGAACTGTTCAAGATGGAAGTTCCGGAAATCTATGACGGCATCATCGAGATCAAGGCCGTTGCTCGTGATCCGGGTTCGCGCGCCAAGATCGGCGTGATCTCCTATGACAACTCGATCGATCCGGTCGGTGCGTGCGTCGGTATGCGCGGCAGCCGGGTTCAGGCAGTGGTCAACGAGCTTCAGGGCGAAAAGATCGACATCATTCCGTGGAATGAGGATCAGGCGACGTTCCTTGTGAACGCGCTTCAGCCTGCCGAAGTGTCGAAGGTGGTTATCGACGAGGAAAACAACCGCATCGAGGTTGTGGTGCCAGATGGGCAGCTTTCGCTCGCCATCGGTCGCCGTGGCCAGAACGTGCGCCTTGCGTCGCAACTGACGGGTCTTGATATCGATATCATGACCGAAGCCGAAGAAAGCGAACGCCGTCAGGCCGAGTTCGCCGAACGGACGAAGCTGTTCATGGAAGCGCTGGATCTTGACGAATTCTTCGCCCAGCTTCTGGTATCGGAAGGCTTCACCAACCTCGAGGAAGTCGCCTATGTCGAAGTGGACGAGCTTCTGTCCATCGAAGGCGTCGACGAATCGACCGCGTCGGAACTTCAGACCCGTGCTCGCGAATACATTGAAGCGCAGAACAAGGCCGCTCTCGACAGCGCCCGTGCTCTGGGTGTCGAGGACAGCCTGATCAGCTTCGAGGGGCTGACCCCGCAGATGCTTGAGGCGCTGGCCAAGGACGATGTGAAGACGCTAGAAGATTTCGCGACCTGTGCAGACTGGGAACTGGCCGGTGGCTGGACAACGGTGAATGGCGAACGGGTCAAGGATGAAGGCATCCTCGAGAAGTTCGATATGAGTCTGGAAGAAGCCCAGCATCTGGTGATGACGGCGCGGGTACAGCTTGGCTGGGTGGACCCGGCAGAGCTGCATGGCGG
>JBATMT010000541.1:0-4645 GCA_049289975.1 Paracoccaceae bacterium
CTTGGTAAGATCATGGTTTCCGCGCAAAAACGGCGCGAACAGCACGCTGGATAGCTGCGACCGTACAAACGCAAAAAGGCATGCAGAGGTTCACTGTGAATTTGCCAGAGTGAAACCATAAGACTGCTGTCAGGTTCCGATAGCTACAGGAATTTTTAACTCCTGTGCTGGAACTCCATTTCTGGATCGAGAGGCCAAACCGGACGCCTAACTCGTTGGTAGGGCCGCTTGGCCGCCTGCGGGGTTGCCAATGCACCGCTGTCACAGACGATTGTGCGGCTGGATATCGGCTCGAACGCGGCACGGAAGTGCTGCATGGATTTCAAAGCAAGCACCCGCTTCTTTTCGGGCTCGATGCCAAAGGCCCTAAGCTGCTGTTGATCAAGCATCTGCTCGTTTTCGGTGACGATCAGAATATCTATGCCATCCACGCGGAACACGACCGTCGGGCCGAAAGTGTGTGACACACCGCCCATGATTGGTCCGTCGCCGGTGAACGCCCCATCAGACAGCAAGCGGATCTGACCGGTCAAAGTCAGGGGAGCACCGCCAAACCGGGGATCAGACTTGCCTCCAACAGCCAGTGTCACTGTGTCGCCGACTTTGTGACGGTGAAGTTCGTATGCAGCATCGGGATCGATCATCGGGCTGAAAGAAGCGTTGGTGACACCCGCATCCAGCATCGCCTTCAACAGGTTTGTGGCATCGCCATAGGCGCCAGCGCCGGGATTGTCGGCATAATCAGCCACCAGAAGCGGTTTGCCATCCTCGTGAGTCTTTGCAATTGCAGCGGTAGTTTCGACGGGCAGAAAATCATTGACCACGTTGCGTCGGCCTTCCCAGATCCGGTCCGCAATCGCCTCGGCGATCTCGCGTGCCCGCTCTTCTGCCCCAGAAACGGATGTGTCATAGGTCACCAGAACGGTTGGGCCCATCTCAAGAATATCGGCCTCTGCAAAACCTGCGTTGACCGACACGGCGAGAATACCCGTCTCGGCCTCGTGCAAAGCTGCTGCATCGTAAAGCGCCTTTGACTCTGGAATATCGGTTCGGCCGCCATTTGCCTCGTCCAGCATCGGACGATGAGCGCGAAGCGTGGCAGGCTTGACCCGCCCCGCCATTGCGTCATCCATCAGGCGCGCGGCATGGCGACCCGTGATACGCATGTCAACATGCGGATACGTCTTGTAAGACACGTATATATCGGCGTTCGCCACCATATCCGGCGTCACCATTGCATGAAGATCAAGGGTCGCCGCAATCGGCATGTCCGGCCCGACGATGGCCCGAAGCCGCTTCAGCAACTCGCCTTCGCCATCTTCGCAGAAATCCGGGACCATGGCCCCATGTAGACCAAGGAGAATGCCGTCGAGAGTATCCTTGTGCGCCTCGGCAGCAGCACAGATCTTGCCCGCGATATGGTCATAGGCTTCCCGCGATACGCGTGCGCCGGGAGAGGCATGGGCGCTGATTGTATGGGTAACATTCCAGCCCTTTTCCCGGGCCACATCCAAAAATCCCGCAAGCTCTGCATTGACGTCGCCATGTCGGGCAATTGCCGCATCACCTTCGTGCAGGGTATCGACCTGAAAAGCAACCCTGTTTCACCCTTCTTGAACGTGTTGCTTTCATGAATGAATTCGGCAGTCAGCACATGAAAGGTCATCGGTCTTCCTTCAGGTCAGTGGATTGAAACAGGCCACGGCGTGGCCGTCAGGCTCAGAGGTGAGCAGCGGATTTTCGGTACGGCAACGATCTGTTGCAACGTTGCAACGAGCTGCAAACGCACAGCCTTTAGGCAGGTTGAAGGCCGAGGGAATTTCGCCCTCCAATCGCGACAGTTCCTTGCGGTGTACGGGATCGGGGGCAAAGTTGCTGTCCATCAGCGCCTTCGTGTACGGATGTCGCGGCTTGGTATCGGCCTTGGGGATGACCTCTACAACCGCGCCAAGATACATCACCACGATCCTGTCGCAGAAATATCGGACCAATCCGAGATCGTGCGAAATGAAAAGGTAGGTCAGGCCAAGTTCCTGCTTCAGTCCTTCAAGCAGGGCAATAATCTGTGCCTGGATGGATACGTCCAGTGACGCGGTTGGCTCATCCAAGACAACGAAGGACGGGCGCATGGCAAGTGCGCGGGCAATCCCGATCCTTTGTCTTTGTCCGCCAGAAAGCTGGTGCGGATAACTCTTGGCCAGACCAGCCGACAAGCCGACGGCAGTCAACATCTCTTCGCAATGATTGCTAGGCGGCTTGGTTCCCTGGACCGCAAAGGGCTCCAGCAGAATGTCCTTGATGGAAAATCGTGGATCGAGCGACGAGTAGGGGTCTTGAAAAACCATCGACATCCGTCTGCGCATCGCGCGCAAGTCGGCTTTGCCAAGCGTGGTCATATCGGTGCCGTCAAACACCACCCGCCCGTTTGTCGGCTCAAGCAGCCGCAAGACCAGCCGCGCCAGCGTGGACTTTCCACAACCACTTTCGCCGACGACACCTACGACCGAACCGCGTGGCACTGTCAGGGATACGTCGCGCACGGCCATCATGGCACGGGGCTTCTTCAGCAGGCCGCCCGCAGATTCAAAGCGCTTCGACAGGTGCTCGACCTGCACCAATGGCTCAGACATTCGCGGCCTCCTGATGCGGGTCGGTCAATGGAAAGTGGCAGGCGACCGTACCACCGTCTGGCAAAATGTGCGGAAGTGGAACGATGGACCTGCAACTCTCAGCCGCCCTGGAGCAGCGCGGATGGTAGCGGCAGCCGTTGGGATAATTGGCGACGGATGGCACAATGCCGGCAATTCCTGTCAATGCCCCAGCAGCCATGCCGTCACGAGGAATGCAGTTGATCAGCGCGGCAGTATAGGGGTGCGCTGCTGCGGCGAAGAGTGGCCGCACATCGCGCGTTTCTGCCAAACGCCCGGCATAAAGCACCGCGACCTTGTCACAGACTTGCGCGACGACGCCCATGTCATGCGTGATCAGTACCAGCCCCAGTCCACGCTCGCGGACGAGCGTTGCAAGGATATGGATGATCTGCGCCTGAACTGTCACATCCAGTGCGGTCGTTGGCTCGTCTGCCACGATCAATTCCGGCTCGCCCGCCAAAGCCATCGCAATGACGATCCGTTGCTTCATGCCACCCGAAAGCTGATGCGGATAAGCATTGCATACGGTTTCCGCTTCCGGGATGCGCAACTGGGTCAGGATATCGATGGTCCGCGACCTCGCCGCCAGTTTGTCCAAACCCATATGTTGCCGCGCGACAATGTCGATCTGGTTACCGATGCGCTGAACAGGATCGAGCGCGGTCATCGGATTTTGCGTCACGAACGCAATCTTTCGTCCGCGAAGGGCGCGCAACTGCGGCTCGGGCATTTTCGTCAGGTCCTGCCCGTGGAACCGCACGGTACCAGCAGATACCCGTCCGCCAATCAATGGCAGCAATCCGGTCACAGCAAGTGCGGTCAGCGATTTACCTGACCCACTTTCGCCGACCAACCCGACAACCTGCCCCTTTTCGACCGCGAAACTGATCCCGTCCAGCGGTGTGACCGCCCCAATGCTAACCGAAAGATTCTCGACCGATAGAAGCATCGCTTACGCCTCCCTCAGTCTGGTCTTGATATCGAGCGCCCTGATCAGAGCATCGCCGAACAGGTTGATCGCAACGACGGTGATCGCGACGGCAAGACCGGGAAAAACGATGATCCACGGAGCTCGAAACAACTGCGCAGTGCCAGATGACATCATTGCGCCCCAACTCGGTGTTGGAGGTTGCGCGCCAAGGCCGAAGAACCCCAGCGTAGCCTCGAGGATGATCGCGTCGCCGGTTGCCAGCATGCCCGTGACCAATACCGGCGCCAGAGAGTTTGGCAGAAGATGGCGAAAGAGGATCCGAGCGTCTGAACTGCCAAGGCTGCGGGCAGCTTCAATGTAAGTCTCGGACTTGATGGCCATAATCTGCGTCCGCGTCAGCCGGGTGAACTGCGCCAGATAGGCAACTCCAATGGCTGCCATAGTCCCGGTGACACCCGGCCCGATGATCGCAACTAGGATAAGCGCCACCAGAATTTCTGGGAAAGACCATGTCAGATCGACTATCATGGTGACGGCGGCGTCGAACTTGCCGCCGAAGTATCCAGCTGCCGCACCAAGCACCATGCCGCAAAATACCGAAATGCCAATCGCGATGGACGAAACCGAGAGCGAGGTGCGTGCGCCGTAAAAGATGCGTGTCAGCAGGTCGCGACCAAACTCGTCGGTTCCAAGCAGATTGGTTGCCGAGGGTGAGGCGAACGCGCCCGGCAAGTTCTGGATATCGTAGTCATAAGGCGTCAGCAAAGACGCGAAGATCGCGCAAAAAACCACCATGACGATCCAAGCGCCTGCTATCGCACCTTTGGGTGTTTTGATTGCTCGGACGACGGGTTGCTCAGATATGTGACTCATCAACAACCCCTCACCCCATCGCCACACGGACCCGCGGGTCCATTGCGGCTTGCACCAGATCACCAAGAAGCGTTCCGAACATCACCGCCATCGCCAGCATCAGCAGGCAGGCCTGCACCACCGGATAATCGTGCTGGCTGAGCGATTTGATCAGCAAAGTGCCAAGGCCGGGTCGGGCAAAGACCACCTC